>NZ_JACKYY010000050.1:0-17643 GCF_015100075.1 Acidithiobacillus sp. HP-11 | reverse complement strand
GTTGATATGCAGGTCCAACCGCTTCTCCTCCAGCTTGAAAGTCACATCGTCCACCATCCACGGCGGAACCAACCCCAACGCCAAGGTAAACAGCTTGTCTTCGTCCATCATTAACCTTCCCTAGATCAGCAATGCCCTAAGACTACCGTACCCTCGTATCCACTCCAAGTAGCGAGGAGCCAGGTATAGCTGTAATGGGTCGCTAATATGGCGCCACCGAAGATCGTCTTAATGGCATCACTCCAATGTGCCAAAATTGGGGACCCAAACAGGCTCAAGACCGGACTTTTTGGTTGTTTCGCAACCGTTTTGGGGGTTCCCTGGCAGGGTGTGGGGGTCTGGTTTGCGCTAAAAATACCACAGGTGACCATGGTAATAGCCTCCGTGAGCGTTTGTGTGAAATATCCGGATAAATCTATCTGTTATAATGTCACCCTTTTGCCCTCAATGCTATGTCGGATGTTTAACCCAAATTTGATAAACAGATGCCGTCTTGATGACGCCTATGCAAGACCTTCTTCAGGTTCGCACGGCTGACCGGATTTGAGGACGCCATAGGCGATACGCAGGAGCTTGCGCATGGCGGCAATGATCACCTGCATAGGGCATTTAGCCCGTAACCGATCGAAAAAAGCGGCGATCACTGGATTGTACCGTTTGGCTACTACGGCCGGCAGGTACAACGCCTTGCGTAGAAAAACATAGCCTGCCTTGGCAATATGGCTGCTACAGACCCACTGGCCCGATTCGCGAATATGCGGGTTAAGTCCCGCATAGGCGTCGACCTGTTTGGTGGAATGAAGGTGATCATCCATATGATCCTGAATTTGTCGACGGACGGTATCCATTTGCTGATGGATGGTAAGCAAAAGGGCTTCAATGGACGCACGAGCGGCCGGCTCTGCCATTTCGAGGCGATTGTTTTCCATATTCTGCATGCCCAGAAGATCATCCAGACGCTGTACCAAAGCCTGGAGAGTCACAATGGCTTCTGTCGGTGGCACCCATGGGGCAGGTCAGTGCATCTGGCAATAGCGGGCAATGAGCCGAGCGTTCGCTTTGTCTGTTTTGGCCCGGGACAGCTCGGTTTTACCAAAGGCGTGAATTAAGGCTGGATTCATAAATGCTGATCAGCAACTGTTGTTGCACCAGAAAGTCTACTGCAAATCTGAATAAAACATCTATGATTTCGTCATTTTTTGATATATTCCGAGTCCAACCAATGCTAAAACAGATGCCAGAATAATGACAGCGGGATAGGGTAGCAATGAAATATTTTCTAAACCTGCCTTAAATAAAAAAACCAGCCCCTCGAGGCCTACAGAAATGATAATAATCACATAAATTTTTACCACACCTCCCGTTATTTCCTTCTGGCCTGGCGTAATTTGAGTTCTCGGAAGATAAATCTCTTCCTCGATAATGTAACGAACGACCTCGATAACTGCCATTGCTATGACCACTGAACTGATTGTACTCAGTAGAGTTTCTGATAGCGATTCGCCGAATCTCAAAGCATTCCATAAGTTCCATATGGACCAAGCCATCAGTGACCATGCTGTTAGAAAAAGCAGGCAGGCTGTAGCTATGAAGCTGATAGCAATTAGTTTTTCAAAGAATGGTTTCAACTTCTTTCTCCTTGCCTGGGAGCTTCGCTGTATTTGATCATGATTTAATCTAGGTAAACATCAGCTGTATGCTCGCGGCGATCATCCATGAGCGGAATCCTGTCCTGGGGTAATTCAGTACCATCCAAAGTAATGCGCACCACCTGTACGGACGAAGTGCTCATTCCATGGACGGTAATATGGTACATTGTGTCACGGTAGCGGTAGTGGACTTTGTAGGATTTCCAATCTGCTGGAATGCAGGGCTTGATATGCAGGTGATCAACTTCGAGCGACAGACCCAGCAAGGTTTCAATCGTTAACCGATACATCCAGCCCGCTGCGCCGGTGTACCAGGTCCAGCCACCACGCCCAATGTGCGGTGTGGCGCCATAAATATCGGCGCACATCACATAGGATTCTACCTTATAGCGGGCGATAGATTCTGCGCTACTTCCATGATGGACTGGATTGAGCATGTCAAACAACTCCCAGGCCCGTACTTTGTCTCCCATTTGGGCAAAAGCCATGGCGGCCCAAATGGCAGCGTGGGTATATTGTCCGCCGTTTTCGCGCACACCAGGTACATAGCCCTTAATGTAACCGGGTTCGAGTACTGACCGGTCGAAGGGTGGATTGAGTAACTGGATAAGCTGCGCATCGCGACGAATCAAATATTTGTCCAATGCTGCCATGGCCTGTCGTGCCCGCAAGGGATCACCTGCGCTAGAGAGGATGGACCAACTCTGGCTGATGGAATCAATTTGGCATTCGTCATTCGTAACAGAGCCAAGGGGCGTACCATCATCAAAATACGCCCGCCGATACCAGGCACCGTCCCAGGCATTTTTTTCTATGTTCTCCTGTAACACGGCCGCTTGTTGCACGCAAAGATCAACCATGGTGCGGTCACCCCGGCTGCGCGCGAGACCAGCAAACTGCTGGAGATTCTGAATCAAGAACCACGCCAGCCAGACACTCTCACCTCGACCCTCGTGACCGACCAGATTCATCCCGTCATTCCAGTCGCCACAGCCCATCAGAGGTAAGCCATGGACACCCAATCGCAAACCGTTTTTGAGCGCCCGAACGCAATGATCATAGAGGCTGGCGGATTCAGCAGAGCGCTGGGGTTGATCGTAGTAGGACTCTTCCTCGGAATTCAGTTCGCGGCCTTCGAGAAAATGAATGGGTTCGTCAAGAATGCCAGTATCGCCGGTAGCCATCACAAAGCGACAGGTGGCATAGGGTAACCAGAGATAGTCATCGGAAATATGGGTGCGCACCCCTTGGCCGTGGGGCGGGTGCCACCAGTGTTGGACATCTCCTTGACAGAATTGGCGCTCTGCACAACGGATCAGTTGCTCTCGGGCCAGTTCGGGAGTCGTGTGGATCAGCGCCATGCTATCTTGTAGTTGATCACGAAAACCGTAGGCCCCGCCCGACTGGTAGTAGCCGCTGCGGCCCCAGAGTCTGCTGGAGATGGTTTGGTAGAGCAGCCAGCCGTTTGCTAATACGTTCAGTGCAGGATCTGGGGTTTCCACATAGACCGTACCTAAGGTACGGCTCCAGTATTCCTGTACCCCGGCCAAAGCTTGCCGCGCATACTCTCTATTGGCGAAGCGGTCTGAATATTGCTGCGCTTCGTCGGTGCTGGCCGCAGTACCAAAAACAAACACGATTTCGCGCTCCGCGCCTTCAGCCAGGTGAATCGGCGTTTGTATGGCGGCACAGGGATCAAAACCCGCCCCTGTTTTATCTGACAGACGGCTGCGGTACAGTGCCGCAGCTTTGGCAAGGGTACCGTTACGGCCGATAAACTCGCTGCGGTTGCCCGTGATCGTACGCTCCCGTTCACTGGTCTGAACGAAAACGACCCGATGTCCGCACTCGCGCCCATAATCATTGTGGGCATACAGTGCACCGTTGTGCGGATCGCTTTCAGTGACGATATGCATCATATTGGCATGACGCCACTCGCCGAGCACCAGTTCCCAGTATGCCGTCAGCGAAAGCCTTCGCTGGCGCTTGGAATGGTTGTGCAGTTTGACCACTACGAATTTCACTGGCGCGTCCATCGCGACGTAAGTGGTCATTTCTGAAGAGATCCCCGACTCATAATGTTCAAAAATGGTGTATCCAAATCCGTGGCGGCACACATATCCGGACTGACCGCGAGCGGGTAGTGGAGAGGGTGACCAAAATGCTCCTGTGTCTTCGTCGCGGATATACAGAGCTTCGCCACTACTGTCACTGAGCGGATCGTTGTGCCATGTGGTCAGACGGAATTCATGGGCGTTTTCGACCCAGGTATAGGCGCCACCGCTCTCGCTGATGACCGTGCCGATGTGTGGGCTGGCAATCACATTGGCCCAAGGAGCGGGTGTATTTTGGCCCGGCTCCATACTGATGACGTATTCACGTCCATCGGCCGTGAACCCACCCAACCCGTTGAAAAAAATGCGTTCACGCGGAAGCAGAGGTTGTATTGTTTCGACGGCTGGGGGTGACTGCGGATTCAGCGGAGCAGGGAAGTGATCTCTTGGTACCCGCCGTTCCACCTGCTCTAGTAGGGAGTCGGCGCTGTCGGTGAGGATAATACGCGCGACGGTCTGGAACAGCACGCGATCCTCTTCAGAAAGTTCTTCGGCGCGGCGTAAGAAGACGCCACCGGGTTTGTCGATGACTTGTGCTTCCGGACCTGCGTGAATCAAGCCCATTATCTGATCTTGCAGCGTGGCCCGGTAGCTGGTGAAATCTTCGTTGACGATCACCAGATCGGTCGTCAGTCCTTTCAGTCGCCAATAGGCATGGGCCTGCAGTATTTGTTTTACCAGATTGATACGGTTTAATTGACTGAGGCGCAGCAGCACAATCGGTAAATCGCCTGATATCCCAAAGCGCCACAGGCCGGATTGTCCTAACTGATTACGGGCAATCACACTGGGCGCGGCCCGCCGCAGGCCACTGGCGTACACCACGGAATTGGCCAGGCGTCCAAACACCTGGGCATCGGCTTCACTGGCGCTCAGATGACGGAGCACTTCCTGACTCTGGAACCAGGCCATTTCAAAAGCACGTTCCACCAGGTGACGATCACCATATTTCTCCAGCAGGGCAATAGCGGCCTCACGCGTGTCAGCCATTCCAGAAATAATCTGTACCGTCGCGGACTCGTCTACGCCAAGCGTCAGCGTACGACGGATGGCCACAACGGGGTCTAATACAGGACCCTCGCTATTTGATAATGTAGCCTGCTGTAAGCTGTCGAAGACGCGCGGATGCTCGGCGGTACGACCACGGCCGATGAACTGTGCGCGATCAGTTTCGTAAGACGCTGCGCTGGCGGCAACTCCGGGCGCAGCAAAGAGATGAAACATCCAAGGCACTTGCTCGTCCGGCGAGCGACGACGTCGGGTACAGAGAATCGCATTGTGCTTTGACAGAATTTCGGTCTGAACGAATAAATTGCTGAATGCACGGTGGGCAAGGTCGGCATTTAACGGAGCGAGGACAATCTCGGTATAACTTGTTAACTCTATCTGACGAATGCGCGGGGAGATATTGGTGAGCGTCACACGGCGGATCTCCACATTGTCTTCCGGTGCAACGCTGACCTCCATATAGCTCTCTATCATTTGATCACGACGACGGTATTCCGCCCGTGCTTGGACGAAAATCGCCTCATAGTGATCGGCTTGGCTTCGGGTGGGTTGATGGGTCGTCGACCAAAAGCGTCCGGAATGACGGTCACGCAGGTAAATGAAGGTCCCCCAGGCATCTGTGGCGGTATCCTCGCGCCAGCGGTTCACGGCGAGACCGTCAAGATGGCTGTAACCGCTGCCGGCGTGGTTGATCATGATGTGGTAGCGGCCATTAGATAAAAGGTGGACTTCTGGCATGGACGTATCCGGATTGCTGTATACGCGCATTATTGCGGTGATTTCGACGCTGGACACGTTTGCCGCAGCGCTGACTTCAGCTGCATGGGGATGAAACGTAGCCTCTTGCCTGGGCAGACGCTCTTGCAACAATAACTGAGTGGCCTGCATGCCGGGATCAGATAAAAACCGGCGCTGCATTGGCTGATTGAGAAGGGCATGGGCAAAAGCCAGGAGACTCATGCCTTGATGATGCGCCATGAAGGTTCGGACAATGGCATGACTCTCTCCCGGTGGCACCCGGGATGGCGTGTAATCGATGGCTTCGTAAAATCCATAGGCGCCGAGAAATCCCTGCGCTGCAAGATTCTGCAAGTTGATGCAGGCCTCCCACGGCATCACAGTCAGTGCCAGAGCGCTGGCATAAGGTGCAACCACCAAATCATCGCCGAGCCCGCGTTTGAAACCAAGACCGGGAACCCCAAATGCCCGGTATTGATAGACTTGATGCATGTCCACGGCGTTGAAACAGGATTCCGATATTCCCCAAGGTACGCTGCGTTGGCGCCCATATTCTATTTGGCGGGAGACGGCCGCCTTGCAGGTCTGGTAGAGCAGTGTGTTGCGGAAATCCGGCATGATCAATTGCGGCATGAGATACTCAAACATCGAGCCGCTCCATGAAATCAGGCACAGTTCGCCGCCGTGGCTCGTCAACAGGCGCCCCAGCGAAAACCAATGCTTCTGAGGTGCTTGTCCTTGTGCAATAAGCAGAAAACTGGCCAGGCGTGCTTCTGATGCCAGCAGGTCGTAGCAGGATGGATCACGGCGCCGTTCCCCGACATCATAGCCAATGGCTAGCAGGTCGCGCGCAGGGTCGTAAAGAAATGCAAAATCCATCGCCGCCAACGCGTGGCAGCGATCCACCAACTGATCGATGACCCTTAACCGTTCTGCAGCAGCTGCCCGAGCGGCAGCCGTCCCGGTGGCAATACCATGGGCTAATTCGGTCAGTGTCAGGGTGTTGTTCACATCCCGCGCATCAGGGACGAGGATTTTGAGATCCAGCGCCAAAGCCTGACATTGTTGATAAAATGCCTGCGCCCAGTAAGCACAGTCGCTATCTGCCGGAACATCGGCGGGGAGTCCGTTCACGAGATCGCCGCTGATCCGTTGAATATCGGCAAGCTGGTGATGGGCATCCACCAGGGATGGAGGGCATCCGTTGAGCGTCATGGCAGACAACGTATCTTGCAGTGCAAGGACTTTGTTGGCCAGATCTGTCGTGGGGATGTCGTGGATGCATGTTGCCAACAGATACAGCGTATCCTGCAGGCCCGCAAAGGCGTTGTCCGGCAACACCGGATGAGTTTTGAGCGCGTTCAACCCTGCTTGGAGGGTGAGCAGGCAGCCGCCGAGGTTGCCGCTGTCCACCGCTGAGATATATTGCGGACTCAGTATTTGCAGGGTGCGCGTGTCATACCAGTTATAGAAGTGACCGTGATAGCGTTCCAGTTGCTCCATGGTTGTCACGGTGTTTTCGGTCAATTGGAGAAGCTCGCCGACAGTAATATAACCAAAATCATAGGCAGCCAGACTGGCCAGCAGCGACATGCCCATGTTGGTCGGTGAGGTTCGCGAGGCAATGGCCGTTGTTGGATACTCCTGAAAATTATCGGGGGGTAACCAGTGCTCCGCAGGGCCGACAAAGTCATCAAAAAACCGCCAGGTACGTCGTGCTGATAGCCGCAGAAAGCGTCGCTGTATATCATTCAGATCGGTGACACTGGTCCCCAACGGCTGGCTGATCCGCCATGCGATAACCGGTGAAAACAGCCACAGCCCTAAAATGGGCATGCTGAACAGTAACACCGAGGGCGAACTGGTCCCCAGGCTGGTGGCAGTCACCAAGACTATTCCGAGGAGGATGGCGAGCAGCGGAGCACTCCAGAGCTCCCTGAAAAAATCTCCGGGGGTATGACAGGCGTTACGGCTGCGGTACGAAGGCAGTTGCCAAAGCAACAATCCCCGACGGGTGAAAAGCATTCGTATGCCCGAACGCAGAATGGCATCCAGACTCATCACTGCGTCATAGGGCAGCAGTGCGACTGTCAGCAGAGCGGAGAATAGTGGGCGACTTGCCGAAGCCCTGGTCAAGGAGAGATGTGTTGCCCAGTCGAGGTCTTGAGGCTTGCGGAAGAGGTCGATGAGCGGCGAAAGCAGGACTGGCACGAGGATGATCCCGGTAACCAAGGTAGTCCATAACCAGGAGAAGGCCGGATCCAGGAGCCAGCCCCCCGCCAGCAGCAGCAACAGTGCGGATGACACCAGGCTGCGGCGGAGATTGTCAAAAATTTTCCATATCGACAAGCCGGATAGCGGATTGGTCGGACGCGGCGCCCGCATACCGTTAGCGGTTGGGACACCGGGTACCGACGGCAATAGCCAGCCGATAATCTGCCAGTCACCCCGAATCCATCGGTGTCGACGGGAGACTTCTGCGGTATAACTGCCAGGCAATTCTTCAATCAGGACGACGCTGGTCGCCAGTGCCGCACGGGCATACCCGCCTTCCAGCAAATCGTGACTGAGGATAAGGTTTTCTGGAAAACGGCCATCAACCGCCTGGCGGAAGGCATCTACAGCGTAGATGCCCTTGCCGATAAATGAGCCTTCGCTGAAAATATCCTGATAGACATCGGACACCTCGCGCGTATAGGGGTCAATCCCAGAATCCCCAGCCATGAGTTTAGTAAATAGCGATTGACCGGCGCTGGTCAGGTCGATCGCTACGCGGGGCTGAATGATCGCGTAGCCATCGACGATACGGCCTTTGTCGACGTCATATACGGCTTGGTTGAGGGGATGCGCCATATGACCGATCAGTGCCCGCGCCGTGTCACGGGGCAATTGGGTGTCGGTATCGAGGGTGATGACATAACGGATGCTGCTGAGGATGGACAGGTCGCCGACCTGCTCTGAGAATGCTGCCGCCTCCGCCGCCCCTCTCAGCAGCGCATTAAATTGTTCCAGTTTGCCGCGTTTGCGTTCGTAGCCCATCCACACCTGTTCAAATGGGTTCCAGACTCGGGGCCGGTGAAACCAATAAAACAGGCAGGGTCGATCATCAATATAGCGAGCGTTGAGGGTCTGAATAGCGACACGTGCGTAGTCGATCAATAAAGCATCTTCCGGACTGGTCTGCTCTGCCGCATCCCGAAAATCCGTCAGTAACGCAAAGTAAATATTGGAATCGCGGTTTCCGAGGTAGCGGATTTCCTGGGCCTCCAGCAACGCGTCAATTTCCTGTGGCGAACTCAGCAGTGTCGGGATAACGACCATGCAGCGGTGCGCATCAGGAACACCCTGCGAAAAATCCATCTGCGGCAAGGCGCCGGGCGCCATAAAAAGAGTGATCAGGCGATTTACCAGAGAAACCGCCAAAGCCGAAATACTCACAACCCCGACCATGCCTAGCCACCAGATGCGCCAGTCGGTGGGACTGAGGCTCTCAAGAGGGACGCGCAAAATTAAACTGATCAGTAACGTCAACAGGAGTATGGCGCTGATATACAAGGAAAGGCGGAGATGATCGCCCATTCGTCTGGCCGCTGACCGCCATTCAAAATGGCAGCCCATCGCCAGATCAAGACGCTGCCGACCCCGATCCAGCAGGTAATAGCCGACATGTGCAGATCGATCTTCTCTGCCTGTTTGCTGCGATGCCGCCTGGGCAAGTGCAATCGCTTTCTCCGCCACCGCCAGCTCATCACGCCCACTGCTGCGTGCAATATCTTCAATAGCGTGGCGATATCGATCGCGTGTTGCGAAATCCTGTCCGTCGTATATACCCATCGGGTCCTGGCGCAGGCTTTGTTCGACAACACTGTACGCTTCGACATGAATTCGCCAGTCCATAGCCGCGAGAAAATTCAGGCTTCCAATGCTGTTTGCCATGGATATCTGGTTGGCGGCGGAATTTCTGGCGGATACTTCAGACAACTGGGTCGCGGTTATGCCCTGTTCAAGTAATTTATGTTCGACCCACGTTTGCACGAATGCCATAGCGGGACCGTAGGCTTGCAATCTGGCGTAAAACTCCTCAACAAACGGCGCCGTCAAGGGCATATCTGCGTGCGCAAATTCGGCAAGTAGCTGAATCAGCAGTTTCGGCTCTTTTTCTGCGGCGGCGAGCATGCGATCCGCCCAGACCATCGCGGCATTGCGTTCCTCCCGCCGACAAGCAACGTTCAGACTAGCGCGACGCAGGTTTTCCAGTAACGCCAATTGCAGCATGATGGGGAAGGCCCATAATTCGCCCAGTGTTAATGCCGTAATGGTCTGATAAGCATGGATATAGGCGCTGACGTTATCTCCGTCGACGCGGGCATCCTGATGCGCAATCAATTCAGAGGCGAGGTCGTAGACGCGCGGGAACCCCGCCAAGCTGCCGGATTGTAGGCGTGGCAGTTGCTTGCCATAACCGACAGGCAAATGCCTTCGGGCCAGAATGATTTGCTGCTCAATGAGATAGAAATTATCAAGCAGCCAGATCTCGCCAGACAGTGTCCGCTGCTCAGCCTGCGCGGTCCCTACGGTGAGCACGTCATAAGCTGCACGTAGTACATCGGCATTGTCGGCCAAGCGGGGTAGCAGGCGATCTGGCCTAGGGTATGGATCAATAGCATGCTGACCAGCCAACATTACCGCATGTTGTTTCAGTTGTTCAACGCTGAACAGATCCGAGCGTAACAAGTCCATATCCGACGCATTGTTCAGGGCGTTTTTTACGCAGGATGAGAACTCTAATTTTTTTGTAGATATGACGTTCTCCTCGAAGGAATTTAGCGATACGTCAAGGCATCATCTATTCCTCTTCCACTTCATATGTAATGCAACATGTTCTCGTGACGGGACGCCCCCACCCTTTTTTGGCTGGGCGCCGCTGATTTCAGCGGGGAACGATGGTGGCACCCATATCGCTGGAATGCTTCTTGGCCTGTTTGGCCTGTTTTTTCTCTTTGGGTGTCATCGCCGGCTGCTTCCTGGTTTCTTTATTGCTTTTCTGTGCTTTGCTCATGATGGTTTCTCCTGTGCAGCTGCATGGAATATATGGTCAATCTGGAATAAGCTGGTTGTCGGACCTTAGTGCGACTTGCCCTGGTACTCTTTACCATTGTTCATAGCATCATTCAGTTCTGACTTGAGCTCTACTATATCGGCCGACTTGGCTCTCAGTTGCTGCGTTGTGCGAATGACGCCTGCCCGATCATGCTGGGCCTTCAGCCTGATAATCCTTTCTTCCAATCGGTGCTGTGCGATCTCATCATGGTGGAGGTGCTCGCGCATCTGAGCGATGGTCCTGTTATGCGTGAGTGGATAAGGGGTCGATGCCCTGCCCGTACTTGCCTGGGCTCCGGCAGCGACGCTGCCGATAAGTAGAATGCCAATAATGTTTGCCATCCAGCGGTTCATGAACATGCTCCTGTGTAGCGATGTATGACAAACCACCCGCCATGCATAACGCAGTATAACTTATTCCTAGTCGTGGCGTACGGTAAAAAATTCGTCAATTTCATTGACACGTCTAATTTCTAATCGGTAATCCGAGCCAGTAATGTTGAATTTGCTGATATTCACAAGGTGGATGACAAGGCAATCGGGATCAAAAAGGCAGAAACGGTCAAAATGCAGCATTCGTTAGCCATCAAGATCAGGTTTTGATCATCCCATATCGAGGATGTCGGATCGTTAATGTACCGAAGAATTGCCAGAATGTTGATTGTTTACATGGGTGGACAAATTTGACGGTGATTTCTGCTGAAAATTGACCAATCACAAGTGCTGTTTGACAGTCTTGACTCATGGGTCCATTGTGGAAAAAACGGTCTTATTTGCACCTAATTTGATAATTTTAATTATCCTTCATTGCATTCACGGATCCAAGAGGTGATACATGTCTGATATACTGCACGATGTTGCCGCGAACTTTATTATGCCCATAGTTGTGCTCGTAATTCTAGTAATTCTCATTAAGGCATCGGTAAAAATTCTACGCCAATATGAACGAGCCGTGATTTTCACTTTTGGTAGGTTTCAGTACGTAAAAGGACCTGGGTTGGTTTTTATAATTCCTTTTGTTCAGGAGATTGTACGGGTAGACTTACGAATACATGTCGTCGAAATTCCAGCTCAGGATCTTATTTCTCGTGACAATGTCTCAATGAAGGTTGATGCCATCCTCTATTTCAATGTGATAGATCCTGAACATGCGATTATCAAGGTGGAATCATTTGTACCTGCGACCATGATGCTTGCCCAAACTACGCTGCGTGCAGTATTGGGGCAGCATACCCTTGACGAGATGCTATCGGACCGAAAAAAACTCAGCGATGATCTTCAAGAAATTCTGGATACACAGACCAATACTTGGGGAATTAAAGTCAGTAATGTCGAAATCAGAACGATTGAGTTGACCGATGATATGATCCGTGCGATTGCCAAGCAGGCAGAAGCCGAACGTGATCGCAGAGCCAAGATTATTCACGCGGAAGCCGAGTTTCAAGCATCCCAGACCTTGGTGAACGCGGCGCAAATTTTGTCAAGTATTCCAGCGGCGATGCAGCTTCGCTATTTGCAGACGCTGACTGAAATTGGCGCAGAAAAAAATTCAACCGTCATTTTCCCGATGCCAATTGATCTCGTAAAGCCCTTTCTTGAACTAATGGAGAAGAATACAGCTACTCCACCCGTGATTGCGCCAAAAGCCGCACCGCCTATAGCAGAATCCGAAGCTATGCCAGTTCAGGTTCCTCCTATGGAATAATCCGACTTGCTCGGTATCAGATATCGCCTTTGAAACAGGTGAAACAGGCAAACATAGACCTAGGGATCGAAAGTGGGTTGAGATAGTGCTGCCCTTGAATCTGGCTATGGCGGGGTTGGCTTAAGTAGGGAGGTCTTTCTGCTAGGACTCAACAGCAGGTAATGACCTATAGGCATTCTCGGATAACGAGAGTGGTTTGAATCGCTGGGTATGTTTCTCTTCATTGCGAAAGATCCAGAAGGACATTATATGGGCTGGTGGCAATAGTATGGTGACCCGGAAGTGCTTACGGAAAATGCTACTCCTGTACAGGCGATGATGCATCGCCCTAAGGTCGAGTCAGGCCGAGGTTTTTACCGCCTCCGCAAATAAACGGTAGAATAGGTCTTTGGCATCACTAAGTCGATAATAGGATTCCGGCAATTCTCCTCACGCAATTGCACTGAAAACTCTCGCACGAGCCGCATTTCAGAACAGAATACCATTCCCTTTCCGCTGCTGAATGACTGCAATCAGTCTGAACCAGCCCTTCAGTAGAAGAACTGCAGGGCAGCCCAATCGGGTGGTGCCCAGTTAAAAGTTTCACAAAGCTTCCACCATTTCACTCTCAACCAGGCTTCATGAGGACACCCTCCCTGCAGAAATTCATCGTCCAGACCAGGCCATGGCGCAACAAAAGTCGTCAGGGTTGTTGGCATTGATGGCAGAAGGAGGAGGGGGCTTTCGGACAGGTTGTGCACCTAACGAAAAAATAAAAACCGCGTGTTGTTATAGTACAGTACACTTGACATATATGTACATATTAGATATACTACGCACTACTGTCTGTCCACAAAAAGGAGGCTGACATGACCACACCCTACAAAGATCAACTCCTCGCACTCGGCGAAAAACTCAAACGTGACGTAAAAGCCGCTGGTAAAAAGCGTTCAGAGGTTTTTCTGTCCATCTGGAATAGCATTGAACCAAACCTGCTGGGCAAGGATTTCGACCCGATGTCCGCGCGAGATCCCAAAACGCCCGTCGAACTGAGCCTGCGCGAAGGCTTGGTGGATATCGGACGTTGCTATTTGTCAGATGATGACCGCATGCCCAATGACCCTCAGGTTGCCGAACAGTGGTTGATGATCGGGGCAGAGTGGGGTTCTTTGATGGGCCAGATGCTGCTGTTGCAGCTCCATGTTGCTTCGGGCCAGACCGCCTACGATCCCCGCTGGTTACAAGCGTTTCGGAAATGGCAGAGCGAAGAGGAACGTGGGGATTTCCTCTGGAAGAACCAGAATCGGCGCTTCGAGAAGCTGTCTTCGGTGGCTTTTGAATTGGGTTTAAGAGCGGCTATTGCCCTACAGGACGCGGCCTTGGCGAAAGAAGTGTCGGACTGCATGCAGGCGGCCTCTTGTGATGATCTGTCATTGATTGGTCTGCAATGGCAGGCAGAGCGGTTATTGACCCAGAATGAACCAATTCCAGAATACAGTCGGCAAATACTGGGTAGCATTACCCCCGGAAATGATGCCAAGGAAAATCAGGCATTGTCCCGCTTCAAAACCTTGCTTGGCCCGCTGCCTTTACAGACCTGGCCGGATAGTCCTTCCTGGGCGGAAGGTTTGCGCCAGGAATATCCCTGGATGGTGCCGGCCATAGACAAGCTCGAAAATGAATGGGCGCTGCATCATGTGACGGGGCATCCGGTATTGAAATTCCGCCCCCTCTTGCTGGTTGGCAATCCCGGACTCGGCAAAAGCCGCTTTGTGCAAAGTTTGGGGAAGACCCTGGGATTGCCCACGGCCTTTTTGATGATGGCAGGGATGAACGATAACATGATGCTAAAAGGCACAGCACGAGGGTGGAGCTCCGCACGGGCAGGTTATCTGGTCGATTTCATGCGCGAAAACCGTCAGGCCAATCCGCTGGTCTGTCTGGATGAAATCGAAAAAGTCGGTACCAGCAAACACAATGGCCGCCTATGGGAAACCCTGCTGACCATGCTGGAACCGACCACCGCCCGCTGCGTCACCGATGAGTATTTGTTGGGACCGGTGGATTATTCGGCCGTCAACTGGGTGGCCACGGCCAATGACCTGCGTGATCTGCCCAAACCCCTGCGCGCGCGCTTTACCATCATTCGCGTGGACGAACCCGAAAGCCGGGACTTTGATCGTATTTTTACGAACACCCTCCAGGATATTGCGCGGGATCTGGGCACGGAATCCTGGGCATTGCCCGCATTGCCACCAGAGATTGTCGAGGGCTTGCGGCGGCAGTTTCGGCGCAATCCCGGTTCACTACGGCAACTGGGGGTCACCACACGTTCTTTGCTGCAACTGGAGGCCAGGGCACAGATGGATAACGGGATAGCATCGCTTTACTTCCATTGAAGAAAATATGGCACGCTGCGGTGATCAGGATGTCGGGCCGTAGATGCATGGCCATACCCACCATGCCGTGGATTACCACATCGGTGCGGTGCGCATTTTGTCCAATGCCTTCGGATACCTGAGAGAAGGGACTGGTGTACAGTTGGATCAGGTGATTGAACTGGAGGAGAAAAATTCATGAACCCGCGTGTCATCATGCACCCAGCCAATCTACAGGGCCGGGACTTTATCGTCGGGGATCTGCATGGTCATCCCGATGTTCTCTACCGGCTCATGGATCAGGTAGGCTTTGATGTCGACACGGATCGCCTGTTCAGCGTGGGCGATCTGGTGGATCGGGGTCCAAACAGTGCCGCAGCAATGGATCTGTTGGATGCGCCATGGTTTTATCCGGTGCTGGGCAATCACGACGCCATGCTGCTGGCGACCTTGAATCTGAGCTGTTTGCGGGAGATGGAGCGGGCCGAATCCCAACGGACGGCGGACTATGCCGATCTTTTCAACCAAAACGGCGGATGGGATTGGCTGCGTCTCTATCGCAGTGAGGAACAACGCTTTGACCATTGGCGATCAGCCCTCGCACAGCTGCCATTGGTTCGCATCGTTGATGCAGAGAATACGACACCGGCAGGGCGTTTTCAGGTGCTGCACGCCGATCTGGCTGCAGAACGGGAGAATACGATGGCCGTGTGCTGGAATGATAATGATCTCGCAGAAGACACTCATCCCCGTTGGCAGGAAGCGCATCCGATCATCGGTTATGACGCAACGGGGACTTGGGAAGATCATTTATTGTGGGGACGGAGTTTGCGTTATGCTCTGTCCCATCAAATCCCCATCGTTCCGAACGCGTTATCCCGGACTTATGTGGGTCATACCATCACGCCACCCCGGGAAGGCCGTTTATTGCAGGTCGCCGGACATGTGTTTCTGGATACGGGTGCCGCCCATCTGGACCAGCCCGAAAAATATCGCAATCAGGGTTTGACCCTGTTTTGCCATCAGGAACAGCAGGGCTGGATGGCGACGGCCACCGGAATGGAGCGCGTAACGCTGGGAAATGTGCCCGTGCTCTAAAGAAAAATAAGGGGAGAAAGCACACATGGATATCGCCTTGGAACAAGCCCTGCGGCGGGATTATCCCGCACTGTACAGCCACTACCGGGAAAATCATTTCTGGTGCGAAGATGGCTGGTATCCACTGCTTCGCGCTTTGTCACAGAAGCTGGAAATCTACGCTCAAGAGCATGGCATCCGTATTCACGTCCATGAAGTCAAACAGAAATTCGGGACAATGCGTTATTATTATGGCTATGACGGCGTGCTGCCGGACCGGCAGAAACATGCCCTGTTTCAGATCGTCGAGGAATATGAGAATCGCTCCCGTCGGATCTGTGAGCACTGCGGTTTGCCGGGCACCTTATTGGTCCGTGACGGTTACTGATATGTGGCCTGCCCGGAACATGCCAGGGGTGGACTCACGCCCGCTGCCTTTCAAAAGTTGCAGAAATCCCCATCTCAACAAAAAGGATGGCCAACTGAAGGCTCTTCTACCGCAGGCCGGTCGAGCGCTGATCCGGAACAGGATGCGTCCACCTATCGACGTTATGTGGCTATCCGTCAGGCGCATTATGCGGAAGAATTGGCAGAAGCGCGAAAGCACTGTCATCATGCCGACACCGGAGCGCAGGTGCTGCATTATCTGGCTGGCAGTGTCGGTTCCGGTAAAACCCTTCTTTCTGAACCGCTGCGCCACGAATTGGGGATTGCGGAAAACGCCTGGGTCGATGTGGATCGCTATCTGCCACAGCTCCCGAAAGAGCATACCCATCTGGTCACAATTGCCCGTGCGGCCATTCATCGCTGGTTGCCTGATAGGGATGCCGCAGAAGCGGCCATGGGTCTGATTCCAGCCGCCAATGAACCGCTGCCGGAATTGCAGGTGGCCTATCTGCTTTCCAATGCGGACTGGCGACGGGGTATGGATACCCGCCAGAATCTGCTGGTGGAAACCACCTTCTTCCTTGCCGGCCGGTTTGATCAGGTGCTGGAAAGCGTTCGGGCAGGGGCGGTCATCGATCTCGATTATGTGGGAGTACATGATCTGGATACGCTGGCCCAGCGGGTGTAATTCCGTGCCCGAAATAGTGATCGGCAGGATATCCCAGTGACCCAGATTCAACGCAACCTGTTTGCTGGTTTCACCCAGGCCGCGCTGGTGGCACATCTTGCCCGCCGTCTGCGGGTTTATGATAACAGCAGCACGGTGGACCCGACGCCGACCGACTATCGGCCGCCCTTACTCCTGGAAATAGAGAAGGGTGTCATGATCCGGCAAAGTGCGGCGTCTTTGCCCTGGTGGGCAGAAATTCTGCGGGATGTAGCGATGGGAGCGGACCTAGGCGTGGATGTGGATGCCTTGTACCGGTGTCAGATCCTGACCGATGGTCTTCCTTGCTTCAATGGGGTAGCCGATGCGGGACGGGGAGCCTGCGGTAATTGTCTCAGGGGCCGCAAACCGGGGTTTTACCCCCGTTCATCTGGGTCAATATCGTGCTGTGCAATTTCAAAATGAGTCTTTCTGGTGCCTGTCAGGCTTTAAGCCTCGGAAATATGCGCAAGGTAATCTCTTCGTCGTGACTTATCGCTTCAACTGCCGTTTTAATCTAGCCGCGTTGCCCATGAATTTACTTTGTACTGTCGTCAACACTGAATCATCGTGCTAATCAGGTCTAGAGATGTGAAGATATGCGGATACCAACCCCCTTCGGGGTGCGGTTGAAGATCAAGCTGGTGGATGATTTTCTGTGTGGACATGGTTAAGAATAAAAGGCGCTCTTCAACCCAACAGCTTTGCCAAATCTTCTGCTTTCAGGTGGGTGTACCGTTTTAACATCTGCAAGGTTTTGTGACCAGTAATGCTGTCTCTTATACACATCTCCGACCCCACG
>NZ_JACKYY010000059.1:0-13892 GCF_015100075.1 Acidithiobacillus sp. HP-11 | reverse complement strand
CGAGGGCTCGGAGATGTGTATAAGAGACAGGTATCGCATTTTGCAGTTTGCCCTGAATAAGTAGCGCCTGGCCACGTTGTCCTTGTAGTCGGGCAAACTGTAAGCGCCATTCGGGGAGTTCGTTCACTTGCTGGAATTGGGGGGTTTCGCTGAGGACGGCCTGTGCCCGATCAATCAATGAAAGGGCATCAGTGGTTTGCTCTTGCGCCAAAAACAGTTCTGCAAAGCTGTTCAGCGTTACGGACAGGTGCAAGCGCACACTGGGCAGGCTTTTTGTTTCGAGCTTTACGACCAGGGCATCTAATTGTTCAAGAGCGCTTCTGTATTCCCTTTCAGAAAGGGTAATATCTTGATCAGAAAGTATTTGTGCATGC
This sequence comes from Acidithiobacillus sp. HP-11, assembly GCF_015100075.1. Taxonomy (NCBI): domain Bacteria; kingdom Pseudomonadati; phylum Pseudomonadota; class Acidithiobacillia; order Acidithiobacillales; family Acidithiobacillaceae; genus Acidithiobacillus; species Acidithiobacillus sp. HP-11. Next base: position 13,518 of record NZ_JACKYY010000059.1, on the reverse strand, counting down.
GTAAGCAAGGTTATTGCTAGGTTTTCCAACCAAGCAGGCATGTCTTGCAACTCGGCACCGGGATAAGCTTGCAGTAAGGCCAGAGCTTCTTCGATTACAGCGGATGCTTCTTGATCGCGTCCTAATGCATGAAGTGCTACTGCCTGCCCTCGAAGTGCAACAGCCTTGAGTTCTTGTTGAGACAAGGTTATGATTCCATGAGAATTTTTTCCATCATCCTGAAAGGCAAGGAGCTCATTGACACGCTGGAATTGTTCAAGGGCCTGATGAAATTCAAAGCGTTCAAGATGCAGGGTTCCGCGCTGGGAGAAGACTAACGCCAGTTCATTATTGAGCATGAGTGATGCTGCTTTTCCTGGCCCAGGCTTTGCAGATTTCCGTAATGCGGGAATTTCCCTGTAAGTGGAACCCTCCCGGACTGTGTTTTGCACAGTTACTGATTGCAGATGCTCATTTTCTGGGGCTTGGGGGAACTGTTCTTGGTCGCTCATGCTGTCCTCGCGGGAGTGGCTGACTGGTTTAGAAGGAGAAATAAAAGCTGGTGGGGTATTCAGATCGGATGGGTTGCCTTCGATGATCGTTTCAGGAGGAAACAGGATTACCGGGTTGTCTTCTTTTTGCGGTTTGGTTTCAGGCTTATCAGAATCTAAGTCAATAAGCGATGTATTTTCATCGGTTGATTGCTGATCTATCTTTGAAGGTGCCACTTCTTGAAGTGGCACTTCTGAAGGCAATATGTCGTGACTGGATATTTGACTCTGTTGCTGTTCAATATTTTCATTTTCGGATTTTTGCTCGCCTGGAGCTGAATCTTTATTTTGAAATTCATTCGCAGGCATGACTAAATAACTCTGGGATTGGAAATCAAGAGGGATTCCCTGTGCAGAAGGTACTTTGTTATCTGGGGAATAATAGTTTGGTGACTGAGAAAAAGACCCAGAGATGCGAGATGATTCATCTTTTTCAGGGCTAGCAACACTTGGTTTTGCTGATGAGATAAACGATGAATCGTGTATGTGTCTCAATTGCAGTGAGGTATTGCCTTGTCTGGTGTTGCAAATATATATACGTTCAATATCAGCCTTCTGGGCTTTCGTTGGTAAAAAGCGAGCAGCAGCAAAAATTTTATGATTCTGGTGAAGATTTTCTTCTTGACGGATAATAATCGCTGCGCTTTCGTAGCCTCCACAGTTATTAACGATAAACTCAATCAGAACCAGTTCACCTTCTGAAAAGTCCATCACATTAGTTTGGAAGCCAATTCCAGTCATGCTGAAATCATACAAGCGGGCCAGCAACTGTTGACCATTTTTGCGAGATATGGTGAGTTGCGTATCCAGAAGCAGACGATTGTTGTGTCGTTTTTTGCGCCAATGAATCAGTTTGGGGTGGCTGAAACGATAAACATCTGAATCTGTTGAGTGAAAGTCTATGAAAAATGTGGCAATAGAACCAGGACTATCCATAAATGCCAAAGTTCTGGCATATGAAAAGATTGATGATGGAGATTCTTGAGGTAAAAAAAGAAGCTGTGAGTCTTCACAACGAGAAAAAATGAAAGAATGACCCTCATCATCCTCTTCTTCGCAGTAGAGAATGGCTTCGTGGAAGTCGTTTTTGCATAGATCCACAGGATCCATGAAACCGGTATTGCCACCGCCAAAGAGGAAAACTCTCTGAAAATCAAATAAGTTTAACCCTGATCTGGAGGGTAGGCGGGCACGAAGAGGAATGGTTTCTGATTGTGGCATCCGTCGAAATTCAGATGGTTGGGTATGATTGAGAATTAATGTTACGTAACATGCATAATCCTGTACTGTCGTATTTTCTTGCACTCTAACCAATAATACGGAGAGAATCCAGAACGCTTTAATTTTTCCTGCTGCTCGGCATATGTGATTCCATTTGTTGCGCGATGGGTGAGGGGGAGGCATCTATGAAAACTGTTTCTGAACTGGGTTTTTGGCAGCGTATGGCGGAAACCCGGGGTGAAGTCATTTTGTTTTTCAGCTCTGCAGGCTGTCATTCCTGTCGGATCTGGCGGCGGTTGCTGAAAAATCTGGAAGATAACCGAGGTGGTCTGCAGGTTTGGGAGATTGATGCCGGCATTGATATGGGCATTACCCAGGAATTCGAGGTGTATCACCTGCCTGCTCTGTTCATGTTTCATAACGGCCAATATCAACGTCCGATTCAGGTTGAGGCGCGGGTCCATGCTCTTGAGCAATGGCTGGACGCGCATGCTGATCTCCCTCCTGAAGAACTTCCTTGAATCCTGATCTGCTCAATCCCTGGAATGCGGCGGGCTGGCATGCCATGGCGCATGCTGCACCCTCGCCCTATTTTGATCAAAGGCCTGTGGGCGGAGATATTGATCTGCTGGTTGTTCATGCTATCAGTTTGCCCCCGGAACAATTTGGGAGTGGCGAGGTGCCACTATTTTTCACGGGACTTCTGGATTTTGACCAGGATCCTTATTATGAACAGTTAAGAAACTTGCGGGTGTCTGCACATTTTTTCATTGAACGAGATGGCAAGCTTTGGCAGCATGTGAGCGTCTGGGATCGCGCCTGGCATGCAGGCGTATCTTCATGGCAAGGCCGTTCTGCCTGTAACGATTACAGTGTCGGTGTGGAGCTGGAAGGCAGTGAATCCAGCAAATTTCTGCCCATTCAATATCAATGTCTGGCGGCTTTAAGTCGGGATCTGCAAAAGCTGTTTCCGGCTATGCTGCGAGAACGCATTGTCGGCCACGCAGATGTTGCGCCTGGACGCAAATGGGATCCCGGTCCGGGTTTTTCCTGGGACTATTTTACAGAGGTATATGCAGCACATGGCTGAAATCAGAGAAGCACCAAAACGTGACTGGCGACGTGGCTGGACCGGACCCTTGGTCGTATTTGTTCTGCTGGTGTTGGGAACCCTGTGGTGGCTGGGCGTGTTTCATTCCGCCCAAGTGCTTGAAGAAACCGGTTCAGTCCATGCTTATATTTATCAGAATTTTCAGGGTACCTATCGGCAGATAGTCAAGGCCAGAGGCAAATTATCGCCGCAGTTGCCCGCCGATTTGCGCGGGCATCCTGAAATCACGATGATGGAAAATGAAAGCGGTAGCGGCGGAGATGCGATGGTTAAGGCGCGGATCGGCTATCTAGTAAATGCCGGCGATGCGACGCCACCGGGGTGGTTAAGAGGGGATTGGCCCGCACAGAGGGTGGCAAAAGTGGAGGTGAACGCAAATGCGGCCATCGCTTCGTGGAAGGCCTATTCCGCCCTGGATGACTGGGGAAAGGCCAGAGGAATGCCTTTACATTATCCCTTGTTTGAAATGATGGGGCCGGGTAATCGTTATGTGTTATTGATGCCTCTGGATAAATCACTGGCCTCTTCCTGACGGACGTTGTCCTTGCCATAGAATTTGATGCCACGAATAATTTTTTCGCGGCCCTGACTCAGGCGGTGCAGGTTGGTATCACGCAGGGAATAGACACATCCGCAGTATTCCTGCTGATAAAACTGTTCCTGCTTGGCTATTTCAATCATGCGGGCGCTACCACCGCCCTTGCGCCAGTTGTAGTCCCAATATTGCAGTCCTGCATGACGGGATGCTGCCCGGGCACCACAGGCATTGATCTGGTCCATGTCTTTCCAGCGCGATATCCCCAGGGTGCTGCTGAAGACGCTGAAGCCATGCTCCGCTGCATACAGTGCCGAACGCTCAAAGCGCATGTCGAAACAGGCCGTGCAGCGCTCGCCGCGCTCCGGTTCCCATTCCAGGCCTTTCACCCGGGCAAACCAGTTGTCCTTGTCATAATCCAGGTCAATGAAAGGCACGCCTAATGCCTCGGCATAGCGGATATTTTCTTCCTTGCGCAATTCATATTCGGCCTGCGGGTGGATGTTCGGATTGTAAAATAGCACCGTAAATTCGATACCGGCTTTGCGAATGTCATCCATGATGGGACCAGCACAAGGTGCACAGCAGGAGTGCAGGAGAACATGCGTACTGCCGTCGGGTGTCTGCAACGGTGAGGGAGGCGTTTTTTTGGACATGAATGATACCTGAAAAAGCACTATGCTAATGACAAGCATACAACCCATCAGTCTATTTGCCAAAAAGGAGTTTAGCGATGCCCAGTGATTTGCGACAGGGAAAATGTCAGGCTTGTGAAGGCGGTGTCGAGAAAATTGCGGATAATCAACTCACCGAACGTATGAGGAGTTTAACCGGATGGCGTCTGGAGCAGGGCAGTTTATGCCGGGATTTTCAATTCAAAAACTTTTACGAAACCATGGCGTTCGTGAACGCTGTAGCGTGGATTGCGGATCGTGAAGATCATCATCCAGACATGGAAATAGGTTATGGACACTGCCTGCTGCGCTATTCAACCCATGCAGTCAAGGGGATCACCGAAAATGATTTTATTTGTGCTGCACAGGTGAATCAACTGCTGGAATGAAACATGATGGTTTCACCCCAGCTGCCTAACTGCCGTTGTTAGGATCAGGCGTTGTTGGCAGGACGCAGCAGCGGGCGCATGCCTTCGCGAACCTGACGCTGAATGAATGCAACGCGGCCGGGTTCTTTTTTGTCCAGTTCTGCGGCACATTCTGAATTGGTCAGCGCGGCAGCACTGAGCATGACTTCCAGCTCGCAGGTGTCAACTTTGGGATCAGTCAGGGCGGCAGGTGCTACATTCATCTGATCACCTACATGCCAGAACATCCGCGCATTCCACATGCGCAGACGGACGTTGGGATTTTGGAAAAGTTCTACGCAACGGGTATTGATAGCCTTGCTGTCCACAGTCTTCCTCCTGTCAAAACGGATCATTTCATCGCCTGTTCGGGCGAGCGTGCTTAAGCATACTCGAAAAAGGTACCTGAAGGGGAGTTTTTTGGGGATTGAAGTATTCCATGCCCGGATAGATTTCGTATGGTAATAAAAAACCCCGCTGCAAGGCGGGGTTTGATCAGCATGATGCTATTTCAACTGCTCAGGCAGATGCGCCCGCTTTCATGTTGATATGTTGGTTAGTGGCGAGTTCGGGGTTGTAGAGATATTCCACGTTGCCCTGCTCGACCTGTTTGAGATATTCCTGGAAGTCGGCTTTGGCCTTGTCCCAGCTGATGCCCATTTTTTCCACCAGATCTTCACAGGGTGAAGCATGCCACTGGAGCTGGACGATCTTGAAGGGATCAGCGCCACAGGCCAGGGCGGCCAGCTGCACGTCCGCAATGATCGGGATGCTGTAGTTCATGTCATGGGCCTTGCCGATCCACTGGTTCTTGTCCATGGTGGTGATACAGCCGGTGTCAATGCCAATCATGACGTCGGCGTTGGCTTCTTCCCGGGCCACCTTGATCTTGCGGTTCATGGTGAAGCTGCGGGTGAATTCGCGCTCGGAGATGATGTGCCGGAAGCCAAAGCCACAGCAGTCATACCAGGTGGAGTAGTCGATGACCTGGGCTCCCAGCGCCTGCGCAACCGAGGTGCCGACGGCCGTGCGGTTGCCACCGAGAATGCTGTTGTCGTAAATGGCGTCTTCCGCCACCATCTTGTAGTAGTGACAGGCCGCATGGGTGGTCACCCGGATGTTGCTCATGTCGATGGTCTGCAGTTCGCTGGCAATGCGGTTGCGCATGACATGCAACCATTCACTGTAGTGCACGACTTCTTCAGGAATGACAATTTTGCCATCAACCAGACGACCGAGCTTGCCGAGGATTTTCTTGACCTTTTCGCGCAGTTCGGCTGATTCAATCAAATACTTGCGGATTTCCTTGTAGTTGCCGAAGGAGGTGCCGCAGTGGACCAGCGGGAAGAAGTGGCCGTTTTCATAGCCGTGCTGCTTGCCGGAGACATAGGCCTGATGGAAGTTGCGCAGGAAGACGGCGGCGAGGGATTCAACATTGCCGATGCCAGAGCCGTGGTAGTTCCAGGCGGTGCAGGAGGTCTGGTCGGTTTCGTCCAGATAATCCGTGCCAAAGTGGTTCATGAACCAGAGCAGGCTGGTGGGATAGCCGGGAATGTTGCCACACTGGCCGCAGCTCTTGTGATGCCAGAGCTGGTTGGTGGGTACCCGCTTTTTCCAGCCATAGAGAGTGTCTACTTCAATAGGCTTGTGGTCATCGGTAATGCGGTGAACAATGATTTCACCTTCTTTTTCCAGTTCCCACATGTGCTCGCGAATGTCGTCCATACGCTCGCCCAGGTCCATGGTGCGACGGTCTACGTGACTGCGTACCCATGCCGTGGCCGCTTCCGCTTCGTTGGCCGATAAGTTCGTGTCCTGAAAAAAAGCTCCGTGCCCCGCTAATCCTTGCTGCGTGCTGTTGTCGCTCATAACGATCTCCTTGATCCGTCAGTCTTCCTGGCTCTCGAGCCAGTCTTCATAATCTTCCCGTTTTTCATCAATGAAATCCTCAATCACATCAAAGAGGTTTTCATCCATGGTTTCCAGAGACTTCAGCACACCCGTCATTTCCCAGATGGTGTACATTTCTACGGAAGTTTTCAGGGAAACCTCCCAGGCCGTTTCTACCGTTTGCAGCGTGCGAACCGGGATTGCTTTGCGTAGAATCCGCAAATCTCCTTCAACCTTCTGAATATTGGGGCCCCAGTCCGGGAAATGATCGGGCTGGATCATGTCAGGAGAAAGCTGATTACCCGTGGTAATCAGTTTGAGCATTACGCGACCAAAGGGGCGCAACACATCTTTGGCCGATTGCATACCATGGCGAATGGAGACTTCGCGCATGATCATGACCAGTCCACCGGGAGAATTCTTGAAAGGACAACGTGCTGCACAGGTCATGCACTGAGCACAGGCCCAGATTTTTTCCTGCATGGCGTCATAAATCTGTTCCACGTTTTCGGTCCAGAGCAACTGGACAATTTCACGGGGACTATAATCGTAGAACTGCGCCGACGGGCAGGTAGCCGTACAAATGCCACAATTCAAACAGCCATTGAGTTCGTGGTCATAACGAAAATCCGCACGGATTTCGTCAAACATCTCTTTCATTTCAGCGTAAGTCGCCATCTACTCGCTCCTCGCTCGTAATTAATACGTCGTACCTTTTCGACCCGCAGCACAGATCATTGGTTCAAATAAATAACGTGATATCGGACTCACCGGCGAATTCAAAAAAGGCCGCTGCACCGCCCAATTCAATTCCGTCAATAAAGTCAGCCGTATCAAACTCGAAAAGATCGACTGTCATCTGACAAGCGATCATTCTTACTTCAGCTTCAACACAAAGCTCGCGCAATTCATCCAGACTGGCTACGCCCTTGGCTTTCATTTTGCTTTTCATCATGGATGTGGCCATTCCTTCCATACCTGGCAACACCATCATCAGGGTAGGCATGGGAACAGGCATCGGCATGGCTGGGTTACCCAAGGGGCTGACGCGCAGATGACTCAGATCTTTCTTGAGCAATTGCAGGCCGTAAAAGGTGAAGAAGATTTCCACACTGTAGCCCAGGGCTGCAGCAGTGGATGCCAGGATAAAGGGAGGATACCCCCAATCAAGGGTGCCTTTTGTGGCAACAATCGCTAGTTTTTTCTCGTCCATTTTCTACTCCTGGTCAGGCGGTCAGCCCAACCTCATTCAATTATGCTTTCTGGATGAAGAAGATAAATTCGCCGGCTGCTTCAGCATGCTCCAAAAGAGGATTCTTGGTCTGCTTGGCAAATGCTTCAAAATCTTTTACCGCGCCAGGATCAGTGGCGACGATCTTCAAAACCTGACCGGAAGTCAGCTCACCGAGAGCCTTTTTGGTGCGCAGGATGGGCAAGGGGCAATTCAGGCCACGTGCGTCGAGTACTTGATCTTCTTGTACCATGGTTTAACCTCCTAAGGTTATTGATGTCTGAAAACTACCTGCAAGACTGTATCAGGAAAAGGGGGAACAGCAAGGCAAATATTTTGATTTGATGATTAAGCACCCCTATTTTAGAAAATGCTAATCAACCGGGTAACTGACCAATAGGCAGTCCACGATTCGCCCAGGCTGAAATTCCACCGCGCAAATTAAGCACTTGTCCAAAACCCTGAGCAGCGGCAAAAGCTGCAGCCTGGGCTGAACGTCCACCACTGAGACAATAAAATACCACCGTTTTGGATTTATCCAACTGCTGTAGAGACATCGGCAGCATGTGCAAGGGTACGTGCCGGGCTCCTTCGATGATGCCACGTGCCACCTCAGCGGGAGAACGTACATCCACCAGAATGAACTCATCACCTTGATCGCTCAAGGCCTTGAGTTGATCTGCCGTGATTTCCTGAAAACCGTACATAAGCTATTCACCAATTAATTAAATAATGTCATCTTCTAGCTTACACCATGTATTCGTTCACGTGTAGCACCATTATCCACCCAAACGCATCATGAATATCCGCGAAGAACGTTCCGGATCTGTGACAAATTCGTGACGTTCGGGTTTATCCTGCCAAATCCTATCGCGGATTTCATCGGCAATTTCTTCGTTTCTGCTGCTTCCTCTCAGCAAAGGTAGCAGGTCCATACCATTTTCCTGGCCCAGACAAAATACCAGTCGACCACTTGCAGTCAGGCGGACCCGATTACAGGTGGCACAAAAATTTTCGCTGATGGGCGTGATAAATCCGATTTGCGAACGTGGGTGCTCTGCAAACTGAAAAAGCCGGGCGGGACCATTATCCGTCGGCCGAAAGGCCGGATACAAAGTGCCCAGCTCTTTTTCGATGAGCATTTTCGCTTCGCTTGCACTCAAAAATTCCGCGTTTTGGGCCTCGCTTCCGGCTTGTCCCAGGGGCATGGTTTCAATAAAACGGATATCAACATGCTGCGCCAAAGCGTAGCGCACCAGATCAGCGAGATTATGGCCGTTTTCGGTACGCATGAGCACCACATTCAGCTTAATACGGGGAATACCAGCACTGATTGCGACAGAAATTCCGTGCAGAACCTCTTGCAGATTTCCACCCCGGGTGACCCGGGCAAATACTTCCGGTTCCAAGCTGTCCAGACTGATATTGAGATTATTGACCCCGGATTGTTGTAGTTGTTCGGCCTTGCGAGCCAGTAACAGGCCATTTGTACTGATACTGATTTTACCAATTCCATGCTGATGGGCAGCAGCAATCAGATCAGGCAAGTACGGATGTATGAGTGGCTCACCACCAGTAAAGCGCATGTGGCGCACACCCAAGTCTGCAAAAACCCCGATCAGGCGATCATACTCATCCACCTGAAGGTGATCTTTCCTGGCAAAAAAAGGAGTGCCTTCTGCCGGTGAGCAGTAGGAGCAACGGAAATTACAGTGTTCCGTAACGGAAATACGCAGGTAAGTAATCTGCCTCCCGAAACGATCCGCCAGAGCGGATTCCCGTGCCGGTACAGCAAACACTTCCTGCGCCATATCCATTCACCTCAGCAATAATGAAAAAACTATACTAGACCTCTTTTCTGACCCAGTTCAACATTGCTGACGGCCATGGTACAGATTGATGACGTGTTGGGCCTCAACAAAAAACAGCCAGCGTTCAACACCAATACCAAAAACAACGGATACAATGGCAAGCCATGCGAAAAACAATTGCCCGGTCAGGAAGCCAATGATCAGAGCGGCCACCGGAATAATGAAGGCAAATATATACATCATGAATTTAATACTGCGCGCCTTGGCACTGGGCAAAGTATGTCCGAACTCTTCCGTCAGAAAAGTACCAAAGGTATGGCCCTGCTCTAGAATCCGCACGGTTGAACGGTTGAAACCGGTTGCCGTACGAATGGTCGGACCGTTTGGACGACCAATCCAGAAATAATAAATACCTTTCATGACCGCTGCCGCGACCAGCAGACCCAGGGCAATACCTACCAGGGTAAGCGCCGGTGCTCCCATGATCATTCGCTCGGCAGCAAGAATCGTGGCACCAATGGCCAAACCCATAACATAGAAATTTGCGGGTACAAGAGCCGTATTCCATTGGCGAATGGTTCTGAGCACGGCATAAATCATACCCTGACAGAAAATGGTAATCAGACCAATCAGGCCAGCCAGATTCACTAGAATCAAACCTACCGTATCCTGTGTGCCTGCCGTGAAAAACACCCAGACCAGATAAGCAAAAGCAAACGGATAATATAACACCGCAAAAACACCTTCGCGGGCCAACCAGGAGGTGCGCCAACGGGTAAAAGCCCTCCAGGCGTTCTTGGGGTTCGCCAGATGCGCGGTAGAAGAAAGCATGCCGATGGTGACAAAAACCAGCGAGAGAACGACTGCGACCATGGTCTGCAGGGGATTTAACCCGCCATCAATCTGAAAATCATTGATGATGGCCGTCAAGGCCATAATGCCAAAACCACCGCCAGAAAAAAGCGTCAGAAAAATAACTGCGAGTGCCGGATGCATGGTATCTCCTTAACGCTCAACTACGCGGTTGACCCATTCTTTCACTTTACGAACTGCTTTTTTCTTCAGCTCTTCAGTGGGGATCGGGGCATGAACACGGGGCGGCAAATAATGGTTGGTAGGGTTGTAATTCAGTTCGGGCATCAGCTGATAGCCGCCCCGATCACGCACAGCACGACTAACCGGACTTTCCGGATCATCCAGATCGCCGTACATACGAGCATGAGCCGGACAAGTCAGTACACAGGCAGGCTGCCTTTCTTCTTCCGGAATTTCCATATCATAAATACGGTCAATACACAGGGTGCATTTTTTCATGGTTCCGGAGACGCGATCCAACTCGCGGGCACCATAAGGGCATGCCCAGGAACAATAATTACAACCCATACATTTGTTCTGATCGACCAGAACAATGCCATCTTCAGCGCGCTTGTAGGAAGCACCGGTGGGACAAACCGTCACACATTCGGCGTTTTCACAATGCATACAGGACATGGGAAAATTGACGGTTTTGTTATAGGGGTAGTCCCCTATTTCAAAATGCCGGATACGGTTGAACCAGACCCCGGATGGCTTGGCGCCGTAGGGATCATAATCGGTTAGCGGCGCTGTGGTGCCACTGGTATTCCATTCTTTGCAAGCCACCGCGCAGGCATGGCAGCCCACGCAGGTGTCCAGATCAATGACTAATCCGAGTCTCATAATAGTCTCCTTGGCACGTCAGGATTTCAGATTGACGGGCTTGTGGGTATGGTAACGCAGCACGTCAGGTGCTGGGGTATCACCAGGTAAAGGCTTCATGGTTGGGAATACGGGCCAGGTGCCTTCTTCTCCTGGTGCCGCCGGATATATTTTGACCATCAGATCGTACCATGCCGCCTGACCAGTAATAGGGTCGGAATTGGTCAAACGTCTTTCCCCCTGCTTGGCTGGCAGTAGTTCGGAAATCAGATGATTCATCAAGAAACCGCGTGTTGCCTCAGCGGCTTCCGGTTTCAGGCCCCAGGCTCCGGATTGTTTACCAATGGCATTCCAGGTCCAGACGGTATCTTCCTGACAGCCTTCAATGAGCTTGACCTGCACCCGGATTTTTCCGTTATGGCTTTCCACCCATACCCAGCTTTTATCAACGATCCCTATCTGCTCACCGCGCTTGCGGTTCATGTACATATAGTTCTGGGCGATAATCTGACGCAGCCAGGCGTTCTGGCTGTCCCAGGAGTGATACATCATCATGGGGCGCTGATTGACGGCAAAGAATGGGTATTCTTTTTTGTCCACGCGCTGCTGTTCCAGCGGCTCATAAAAAGCTGGCAGCGGATCAAAGTAGGTCGCCAAACGCTCGCGGTCTACCGGATCCTTGGGCTGTGGACCATCGTAGAGACCCATACCTGCCAGACGGAAACGCTGGAAGGTCTCGGAATACAGTTCAATGATGATGGGATCAGCCGTCGGATTGAAACCAATACGCTGGGACAACTCCAGGTATTCCTTGTTGGCAAAGCGATAAAAAGCCATGGACTCCGGCAAGTGATACTTGAAGAACCCCTGATTTTCGATGTAACGATCCCATTGATTGGGGTTTGGTGCCCCACGCAAGTGGGTTTCACCATCTTCACCACGCCAGCCTGCCAGGAAGCCTATTCCGGGCGCACGCTCGTAGTTAGTAATGAAATCCTTGTAGCCGGAAAAACGGGGTTCTCCATTTTCCTTGGTGAAAGCCGGGAATTTGAGACGACCGGCAATGTCCACCATGACTTCCTGCCAGGGACGCACATTGCGATCAGGCTTGAGGATTGGATGACGAATGGAGTCACAAATGGCATCCGGCTCGGAAATCGGACGATCCAGCAGTGAGATGGCATCATAACGCTCCAGATAAGTGGTATCTGGCAGAATCAGATCACCAAAATTAACCATTTCCGAATGGAAGGCGTCTACCACCACCAGAAAGGGAATATTATATTCGCCATTCTCGTCTTTGGATTTCAGCATATCCTGAACATTGGCCGTGTTCATGGTGGAGTTCCAACTCATGTTGGCCATAAAGAAAATCAGGGTATCAATAGCATAGGGGTCTTTATTGACCGCATTGGTGACCACCATATGCATCAAGCCGTGGTTGGCTATGGGTGCTTCCCAGGAATAGGCCTTATCAATGCGTTTGGGCTGACCATTTTCATCAATAACCAGATCTTCCGGTGCAGTGGGGAAACCCAACGGCGAAGACTTGAGGGGCGTATTGGGCGCACTGTGCTGAGCGGGTTTAACTGCTGGCGGGACGGGCTTGGGGTAAGGTGCCTTGGATCTGAAGCCTCCGGGGCAATCAATCGTACCCAGCAATACCTGCAGCAAGTGAATGGCCCGAGCTGACTGCATACCATTGGAATGCGCTGAAATACCGCGCATGGCGTGCATGGAAACCGGACGACCAATGAACTTGTCATGCTTGCGTCCAGCCCAGTCCGTCCACTCTACATTGATTTCAATACTTTCCTTGAAAGCCACATGGGCCATTTCCAGCGCCAGCCGTTCAATGGTCTCGGCGGGAATGCCCGTAATTTTACTGGCATTTTCCGGAGAAAATTCGTCGCTGAGATAACGTTCCGCCAGAATCGACATGACCGTACGCACCGGCCTGCCGTCGGGGGCCGTATATTCTCCAAACATGGCTCCGGCTGAGCCCGCTTCCATGCCATTGGCGAAGCATTCTTTCTGGATATCCCAAATCATGGGATGTCCTTCGGCATCACGCAGAATCAGGCCGTCACCGACTTTACCCGGTGTGTTGACGACCAGGAAAGGGGCATTGGTATAGCGTAGCAGGAAATCCCAGTCGAACTGTTCGTTCTGAAGCAGAACATGGACCATGGACAGGGCAAGCATGCCATCAGTACCTGGCTTGATGGGCACCCACTCATCGGCGATGGCCTGATACCCCGTTCGCGCAGGATTGATTCCGACAAACTTGCCACCATGACGCTTGAGTTTTTCCAGACCGATTTTCAGGGGATTGGAGGAGTGATCTTCGGCCACACCCCAGAGCATGAAATACTTGGTACGATCCCAATCCGGATCACCAAATTCCCAGAACGCGTGACCCAGCATATAC
>NZ_JACKYY010000053.1:0-16077 GCF_015100075.1 Acidithiobacillus sp. HP-11 | reverse complement strand
CCACTACGTTGGTTCGAGAGCCATCTGAGTAACGGCACTCTGGAAGGTTTCAACAGTCTGCTCCAGTCCGCCAAATCCAGGGCACGGGGCTATCGCACCCACAAGAATTTTATTAACATGGCTTACCTCGTACTGGGTAAGCTGGATCTCAAGCTACCCACTTAAAACAGCGAGGAACCGGATTTTTGTTGACCTGCGGCTTTTTATTGGCGGGTTTTTTGTGCAAGGCTTTTTCTTGCATGGGAGTCTCCTTATCCTTTGCCCATCGCTAAAAATTCCCGATGGATTTTTCCGATCAGGGGTGGAAAAGACCAGCCGAACCAGCCAAACATCATATAGATAATGATGTTTTCCACCGTGAAAGATTGCCCCGTCATCCAGAGGACGATGACCGCTAAAGCGCCTAACAGTGCCAGGATACCGAACGCGGCAATGCTGGCATAAAAAAAGGCTTTGACAGTATTACTGGTCATTGTGCTGCCTGCCAGTCTTTATTGAATTGCGTCTGTAATTCGGTAATATCCCGCCCATTCAGCAATAACCCAATTTCTCGGTTCCGTTCAAGTGACGTGCGGGTCAGATTCTCGCTACCGATATAAGCCAGGGTGTTTCCTACCACCAGTTTGCTATGCACATAGATCGGTTTGACGAGTAATAAACGCACCTGTACGCCGTGTGCTTCCAGAAAGGCCGCGTCTTTCTTATCCTGCGCATTGATATTGGCGGGCATGATGACGCGAGCCAGTTTTCCTTTGGCGGCAATGGCGTCCAGCGTCGGTGCATAAGGCCCGATTTCCTCATCTTCAATAGCAATCGGCCCCGGCTGGTCGATGACCTGCGCAATCTGTTTTACGGATGTACCCGGTGAGAGCACCAAAACCTGATGCGTCCATGCCGGCGCCCGGCGATTATTCCAGTCAGCGTTAAAAACCGCATTGACGGCTTTGACGATGGTGGGGTTTTGGGTGACGTAAAGGTAATTGCGGGCATTATGAAAATCTGACCAGGCAAAATTCGGATTGCCGATCTCGGCCTCGTGGCCTGATGCCAGATATTTGGCATGGTAAAAAGACCACTGACTGCCGTGGCTGGTAAAGCGGTAAGGCGCCAGATGCAGTTGCGCACCGGTCGCTTCGATGGCTTTTTCCTCTTTACGCACCTGCCAGGATTTCATGCCATAGGGCTTGCCCTCGATGATGACCCGTACATCCACACCCCGCGCTTTGGCCGCTTGAATGGCGCGAAGAATCGGGCGGTCGGTCATGTAGTAAACGCCCACATTCAATTCGTGACGAGCAGACTGAATGACCTGTAAAATTGGCGAAACGCCCGCTTGTGGTTCAATATACAGCATGTTTACTCTCCTTTTTTTCTGCCAGAAACAGCCAATACCCGTAATTACCGGGACGTAAACGCGAAGGCGCATACGTTTTGGTTGGATACGCTTTTAGCAGGTCGCTCAAAAATCGGTCCTGACGCTGTAAGGTTTCGGACACTTCGGGATGCCCTATTAAAAAACCCGGTGATCTTTCAGCCAGAAATTCAAAAAACTCCCGGTGTTCATCCGGACGTTTGACGATACCGCCCTCGCAATGGTCCAGAATGTCCTGAATCACAGCCCACTGTTTACGGCGTTGCCAGAAATGACAAGGGCGGCTGGCTTCCCGCAAGCGGGTCAGGAAAATACGCTGGCTCTCCAGCCAGTATTCCAGCCACACGCATTGATCCGGCGTCCAGTTCCGCGCCAGAAGTCGAATGATTTTCTGGTTGTCCTCCAGGCAATCCCGGACGCCATCTTTGAGGATATTCTGTAGGGTCTGTATGTTTTCCATATTACCTGGATCTCCTTTGCATCCAGGGCGATCCTGCACCAAAGGTTACGGTATCGCCTTTGACTTGCACATTCACGAAAGCGAGATATTCCAGGAGTCCTTTTCCGGTGGGCAGGCGCCCTGTCTCTGCAATCTTTTTGGCTGCCGCCCGTTTTTCCGGCATGGACAGGGTTATCCATCCACCCGTGCGATCCTGCCAAGTCGCAAACAGGACCAGCGGTTCTTCCAGAGAAAAAACGCCCTTCGCACCCAATTCCATCATGCGCGTCAAAGCGGCATAGGCTTTTTCTTCCTGATCTTTTTCGCTGCAATGCTCAGGAAACTCCTGTTGCAAGTGGTTCAGGATTTTCCGGTACAGCTTGAAAAAAGCCTGTCCTGCATCCAGCACATTGATCGTTAGGGGTTTGGGTGTCTGCTCTGGATAGGTGCCGTTTAACTTGCGGATTTTGGCTTGTCCCATGACGTGTTCCTCCTTACACCAAAAAATCAATCAATTCCTGACCGGACAAAATGATGATCTGGCCGTAGCGATGCCGCAGCCCTGCCGGGGTTCTGCCGGTATGCACGAAATAGCCCTCGGTCAATCCGAACCGGGACAGATCACGGCCAAACTGTTTTACATGCGCGGTCTGGATCGCGTCCTTGTAGCGTTTGCACTGAATCCCGATCCAGTGATTGTCCCGAAAGACCTTGCCATCCAGTCCACCATCGCCGGAATAGCGGGTGCCGCGTTCTACAAGGCATCCTTTTCTTTTGAATCCGTCGAGGACCAGTTCCTCAAAAACGAGGGGGTCCAGCTTGCGCAGATAGCCAATGCGTCGGGCAAAAGCATCCTTGCCCTGAATCTCGGCCAGGGTGTCATAGCGATGGACGGCGGCTTTCTGGCGATGACGGTGACTGGCTTTGCGCCTGGATTGCCATTGAGCTATCCAGGCTTTTCCATGGGCCATCATCCTGTTTAACATGCTGTCCCGCCAAGCGGTTTTCCGTCATAACCTTTATAATGTGGTTGCTCCCTGCAAGGGATTTCCGGGATTTCCTGCAAGGCATCCCGCAAAGCGGCGCGAAGCTCTTCCACGATGTGCGGATACAGGCGGAGATAGGGAATAACGTCCTGGCGGGTCAGCGAGCGCCAATACTGTTTGCGAACGGACAAGGGCAATGCGCTCATGACGTGCCCCGCTTTTTGGGCTGGTATTGCTGCAATACCTGATAAGCCGCTTCCCGGTGGGCAATGGCCTGATCGGGTACGCGGCCCTGGCAGATCAGTACCAGACTGAGCAGGTCCAGCCAGGTAAACCCGTAGCCGTCCCGGGCATCCATGGCTTTCATGAACGCCTTGCGATCTTCGGCGGTTCCCATCGGATCACCCTGCAATAACCACTGTTTCTTGCGTTCCAGTTCGGCCTGCTTTTCGGAAAGCTGACGAACGCGACTTTCTGTATCCAAGGCTAATCTCCTCTGCTTCTGACAGGGTGATGCCGTTTTTGAAAGCCGGTTTTGAATTTACGGGTTCTTGCTGATGACGAAAGCCATTTGTGCTATGATTGCAAAGAGGAAAGTAAGAGGGGAAAACGCCATGAAGACAGACATTCATCTGATGGCAAAAAACATTTTCCATCATGTAGAGATGCACTTTCTCAGTCCGGCTTATGCGATTGGCATGAGCACCATCGTCAGGTTTTATGGGAAAAATACCCAGTTTCGTCGATGGGTCAAAAATGTGCCCCCGAGCCGGATACAAAAGATGCTGGCCGTCATGGTCCGGGAATGCGCCTGGCGGAATGAGGCATGGTTGGCGGAATACATAAAGAACCGTTCTATCCAGGGGTCAGTGTTTACTCAGGATAAAAGACAGACCAGTTAGGGGCGATCAAAATAAATGCGGCTACATCCGCGCCCTATTGAGCTCTTCGTGGCCGCGATATATGGCAAACCAGACGTGGTGGCGTCAAAAACGCGTGGGGGTGGAGATCACCATGACTATTGGCTTGGCTCTTGGCAGTGGTGCGGCCCGTGGGTGGGCACACATAGGAGTAATAAACGCGCTAAATGATCAAGGAATCGTACCGGATATTGTTTGTGGCACATCCATAGGCGCGTTGGTTGGTGCATCCTATGTTTCTAACAACCTTGGGAAGCTGGAAAAATGGGTTTGTTCATTAACAAAGCTTGAAACAGCCAAATTTTTTTCCATCAAATGGTCTCTGAATGGTTTTGTCAACAAAGAGCGGTTACATTATTTCCTCAACAAATATGTGGCAGATGATGACTCAAAAATAGAAGCGTTAGTCAACAAAACATATGCCTCAGTGGCAACAGACCTGCAAACCGGTAGCGAGATTTGGCTGACGAACGGCTCTATTTTGGATGCCGTCATCTCGTCCATATCTATGCCCGGCCTCTTTCCCGCAGTCAAAAACAACGGCCGGTGGCTCATAGATGGCGGATTGGTGAACCCAGTCCCCGTTTCGGTCTGTCGAGCGCTGGGCGCCGATACTATTATTGCCGTAACTTTGAACGATACTCTTGTTCGAGAGCACCATCAAAATAACAACGTCATAAAAACACAGGACACCGGAATTGCCGGAAAAATATCGGATCTGCTCACTACCTATACAGCTTCAATATTTCCGACGATAGGTGACGAGGATCAACCCCCCAGTCTCTTTGATACCATCTCTGCCTCGGTGAATATCATGCAGGACAGGATCATCAAAAGCCGTATAGTTGATGATCCTCCGGATATACTCCTTTCTCCAAGACTATCCCACATTGGCCTGCTGGAGTTTTATCGTGCTGATGAAGCCATCGCGGAGGGGAAAAAATACGTGCAAAGCATATTACCGGAAATACAGCGCGTGTTGGGGATATTCTGATGCAGGTGTGCCTGCAGATTAAAGGCCCCATCAAATGGATTCGGTAAATCGAACGCTCAGCCATTGCATTTTGAGTGTTGAAGATATCTTCGATCTCCAGGATCAGACGCACATTGACCAATGGGGACGGGATCAGATTCCAGATAATCGGCCAGAGTCTATCCCAGACCAGGCGGATAGCGGCGACGCAATCATTGCGGGATGGTCTACAATTGCCGAATCAGGCTTGTTACTTTCCGTAACTCCGTGATGGTGCATCGTCATGGAAGTTCTATGGCAACTACAAGGAGGTGGTTTATGCATGCCATGGTCCTGGAAAAGGTGGGTAACCCTTTGGTGTCCACTGAATTGCCGCGACCACAGCCCGAGCCGGGCCAGGTCCTGGTTAAAATACTGGCATGCGGAGTGTGCCGTACCGATCTGCATGTCGTGGACGGTGAATTGCCCAACCCCAAACTACCACTCGTTCCCGGTCATGAAGTAATCGGCCAGATAGAATCGGTGGGAAGCCCGGATATTTCCTTAACGACCGGTCAGATGGTGGGAATTCCCTGGCTCGCATGGACTTGCGGAGCCTGCGAATATTGTCGGTCAGGACGGGAAAATCTTTGTGATCAGGCACTTTTCCATGGTTACACCGTGGATGGTGGTTACGCGGAGTATATGGTCGCTGATGCGCGTTACTGCTTTCTCCTTCCAGATATTTACGCTAATCCGGAAGGTGCCCCGCTATTGTGTGCGGGGCTCATCGGCTTTCGGGGCTTACGTTTTGCAGAGGGGAGCCGGCGCCTCGGTCTTTATGGATTCGGTGCCGCCGCGCATTTGCTGATTCAGATGGCACGTTATCAAGGTATGGAGGTCTATGCATTTACCCGCCCGGGCGATAGCGAGGCACAGGATCTGGCGATCAAATTGGGGGCTGCGTGGGTTGGCGGATCGGATGTCCTGCCGCCACAACCGCTGGATGCGGCAATTTTATTTGCGCCGATTGGGGCCCTCATACCTGTTGCTCTTCAGGCGGTCAGGAAAGGGGGTGTTGTGATCAGTGCAGGAATTCACATGTCGGATATCCCCACTTTCTCCTATTCCTTTCTCTGGGAGGAGCGACAGGTGCGATCTGTCGCCAACCTGACGCGCAAAGATGCCGAAGACTATTTCCCATTGGCACGATGTGCACCGGTACAAAGCCACATCACAACGTATCCTTTGAGCATGGCGAATGTGGCATTGGCAGATTTGAAACGTGGCGCGGTTCATGGTGCAGCGGTGTTGGTTATGGGGGCATGGCAGGAAAGAGAGACGTTAAAGGGAAATGGATTCTGACCTGTCTCATAGGCCAAACCATACTAGACCCATGCAACGACTCCAAGCCTACAAGTTTGAGCTACGACCGACTGGGGAACAGCAGCGCCAGATGCGCCGCTTTTCCGGATTGTGCCGCTTCGTGTTCAATAAGGCATTGGCGTTGCATAAGGAACGCTACGAGCAGGGAGAAAAGAAAGTGGGTTATGTGCGCTTTCCAAGTACGCGCATGACCGGCTGTTTCCCCCATGGTGAGTGTTATAACGATCCAGATGTGCGCTTCGTGAATTATTTCTGGGATGGTCGGGCAGTACACTGTTTCCCCCGTCTGGCGTATGGATTTCGGCAAATCAATGGTTGTGTGGAGTTGCCATTAAAAGCAGCACAACGGGCCTATGGGTTGATACATATCGGTACGCCGGTGACGGTGATGCCATGATCCGTTGGATGCGACTCAGCCGATTTGTACTGTGGTGTTTGTTGGCTATGGTGGTGCTTGTTGTCCCATTAGCGTCCAGCGCGACCACTACCAGCGTGAATGCGCCTATCGTACTGAAGATACTGACCCCGCGTGCGGGAGAGGTGATCCATAATGATCAGGACAAGGTCGCTGTGGGTCTTTTGGTCTTGCCGGAGTCCGTGTTTCAGGAAGGCTTGCGAATCAGAATGCGACTGGATGGAAAATTCCGGCAGCGGCTTTGGAATCGGCCCTTCTTCACGTTGGATCAGGTATATCGTGGAAAACACACTGTGCAGGCCGCTCTTGTCACGCAAAACGGTCATATTGTGGCCCTGTCTCCCGTGGTGGTGTTTTATCTCTGGCAGGCTTCCCGTCTCTTTCATATGCCTTCTATTCATTAGGAATGTTGTGGCGGGAAGCCTGTTTGTTGCGGTAAAAAGACAATCAGTGATAGCCACTAATGCTGCCTAGGGCGAGAACCATCAGATCCATATGCTTTGGAGCTAATAATATAGAATCGGCATGATGCTATTACTCATGATGTGAATTAGTTGGCACGTGAAATTTCGGCATCACCCCAGTATTAGTCAGATCATTCTGGGGAACAGGAGGAAAACGATGACCAATTTTCGATTCAATGAGGAACAGACGGCGATTCTGGATCACCTGCATTACAGGGATTCCCAAATTCTGGCGGTGAATGCCCTGGCGGGTACGGGCAAGACGACCACCCTCAAAGGCGCCGCCGAGTATCCACTGAAAGCAGAACGGTTACGCTATTTCGTTTTCAATAAACGCAATGCCGATGAAGCGTCCGCTGAGTTTCCCCGGAATACGACCGTGAGTACCGCGCACAGTTTTGCTTATCGCTCTCCACACCCGGACGGCGGCGGCACCATGAGTGAGGTATACGGCGGATCACAACCCCGTTTGTTCAGTGGTAGCCTGTACGGACCCTTGCGCGACCAGTTGCGGCAAAGCACGGATTTTGCGGATCGTGTCCGGCAGATTCGTCAGGAACTGCGTTGTTCCGAAGGCCGGGCGATCATGGCCGTGCAATCCGTGTTACGGCAGTTTAGTCAGTCCGCCGATGCGCAGATTGGCCCGCAGCACATCGCGCCGGACCTGGCGGAATACATTCATCGTGCAGGATTACAGGGAAATCCCAAAGCCTTGTTGGGCACATCCGCCTGGGCCTGGGACCGGATGCGTGATCCCTTTTCTCAATTTCCCATCGACCACAGTGCTTATCTGAAACTGTGTTCCTTGTCTCCGCCCCGGATTCCCGCAGACACCATTCTTTTTGATGAAGCGCAGGATGCTTCACCACCCATGCTGGAAATTCTCAAGGCGCAGCTACAGTATGGCACCCGGCTGGTATTGGTGGGCGACACTTATCAGCACATCTATGATTTTACGGGTGCCGTGGACGCCATGCGGATCATGCAACAGGATCATCCCGATCTGACCCAGACTTTGCCACTGGCCACCAGCTATCGCTTTGGACAGGAGATTGCCGACGCGGGCAATCATTTTTTAAGACTGATGGGTTCGCCTTATCTGCTGACCGGGAAAGGTCCCGATGGCCAGGTGCTGGATGATTCCGTGAATAATGTCCATGCGGTCCTGTTTCGCGGCAATGCCGGATTGCTCCAGGCCGCTGTTCAGGCGGTTATGGCCGGGCAACGGATTCATGTGGTTGGCGGTACGGGCGAGATTGTGAATCTCGTGGAAGCCATGGGACGCCTCTATAAAGGTGAATTTGCCAAACATCCTGAACTGAGTTTTTTCGATGACTGGCATCAGCTCTCCGAATATGCGCAAACCCCTCTGGGACAAGGTTTCTCTCCTCTGGTCAGAATCGTGGAACAGAAGCAGGGGCGCGTTGAAGCGATTGCCAAGGCATTGCGTCACACCGAAACGGACCCCAAACAGGCGCAATATGTCCTGTCCACCGGCCATAAATCCAAAGGCGGGCAATGGGATAATGTCCTGCTCATGGATGATTTCCAGCGCAGTTGGCTGAATACCGAACCCGAAGCAGGGCGGCAGTATCAGGTGCCCGACCATGACACACTCTGTTTGCAGTATGTAGCCTGTACCCGCGCCCAGAAAACCCTCTTTACGAACGGCTTACTGGACACCATGGAACGGGCTTTGCGGGAAGAAAAGGATTATGGATACCCCGATGTCCGCAAGGACACCGCACAACATATTCCAGAAGTTCTGGACGGATTGAAAGCGGCCAGGAATCCTGAACCGGTCAATCCAATCATTATCGGTTTGTCCGGCGCACCGGGCGCAGGTAAAGATACAGTCGCCGATATGCTGGACATGAAAAAACTGTCCTTTAGTGACCGCATCTATCAGGAAGTCGCCCAGGCTTACGGCCTTTCTTCCGTGGATTACTTGAAGGATCGCAGTAATAAAGACAATCCCATAGCGTTAAATGGCATGGCCGTCATTCCTGAAATGGCCGATGCCCTGACAGCCGCCCATTTTACGTCGCCCGTAACACCGCGTATGGCTTTGCAGGCATGGGGTGATTATCGCCGCAGCCAAGACCCTGATTACTTCATTCGGAGCATACGGGAACAGGCACATGGTAAATCCGTGGTTATTTCTGATGTGCGCACTCCGGCCGAGGTGGACCTAATTGAAGAATTGGGCGGGATAATGGTTCGGATACGCCATGACGAGGCTGAAAAAGTATTCCATAACCATCCCCTTGAAACCGCACTCTCTGGTTATCAAATGCACTACGAAATTCAGAACAACGGCACACTGGACGATCTTCGTGAGAAAGTGGCCTTGTTCAAAAAAGAAATCAATGGTTCCGTACCAGAAGTTCGACCCCTGTATGCCCTGTCTCCTTCTCTGGATGACGTGAAAGCCGGGCGTTTTGTGGGCGGGCCGACAACGGATTTGCAGGAATTGCTGGCTTTCGGACAGGGAGACACCTTTCTTGTCGGATTGCACAAAGAACGCGCGCCTGAAATCCTGGGGCATCTGAGTGACCAGACCCGAAGCAGCCTGCTGCGCTGCAACACGCAAGATGATCCACAGATCGGTCCCATCCCGCCAAGCGAAGAAGCGACACCGCCGCCCGCTTTTATGTTCGGGAGGCGTCCATGAGACGGAAAACGCATGAAAACCAGTTGACGTTTTTCCAGACGGATGCAGACCCACATCGCTTTCAGTTACGCTGGTATCAGCAGGAAGCCGTGGACGCCATGATGGCAGCGCTTCTGGAAAACGACCGCCATCCGGCCTGTATTGCAGCGACGGGGGCGGGCAAGTGCCTGGGCAAAGATACGCCGGTCTTGCTATATAGCGGTGAGGTCGTGCCGGTACAGGACGTGCAGATAGGCGATCTGTTGATGGGGCCGGATTCCGGGCCGCGTACTGTGCTTTCCCTGGCGCGTGGGCGGGAGAACCTGTATTGCGTTCATCAGACCAACGGGGATGACTATGTGGTCAATGAATCCCATATCCTTTCCTTGCGGGTCGATGGGCCTGCAGCCTGCGAAGGGCCTGCAGCCAGCACAGGGCCTGCTCCCCGCAAAGGGCTTGCACCCGGCATGGGGCATGTGGTCAATATTTCCGTTCTGGATTATTTGCGTCGGGATGCAGTTTTTAGGGGGCTGGCAAGCGGATGGCGCAAAACACCTTCTGATATTGTGCTGACGACTATCCGCCTGGAACCCATAGGCGAAGGGGAGTATTACGGCTTCGAGATCGCCGGGCCGGATCGTCTGTTTTTGTTGGGCGATTTTACGGTGACCCATAATACCGTCATCATGGGCGCTTTCATCGAACGGTATTTACAGGAGAACTCCCAGGAAAGTGTGCTGGTACTGGCGCATCGCGCCGAACTGATCACCCAGGCGGCAGAGCGGTTTTCGCATATTTTGCCGAACGATCTGGTGCCGGCCATCCATTGTGCGAGTCTGGGCAAAAAAGAGTTTGGTAAGGTCACGGTGGCCAGCGTACAGACCATTGGCAAGCCGGACGTGCTGGACGCCATGCCCGCGCCAGGACTCGTGATCGTCGATGAAGCGCATCGTATTCCGACCGAAGGGAACGGTCAGTATCAACGGCTGATAAAAGCCCTGAGTGCCCGTCACCGGGATATGCGCGTCGGCGGGTTTACGGCAACGCCCTGGCGTCTGGATGGCGGGCATATTGTCGGGCCTGACAATCCATTGAATTACACCGCCTATCAGATCGAACCCGCTACCCTGATGGACGAAAAGTTTCTGGTCAAACCCCAATGGGAAAAAACCCTGTATCCCATCGAGACGGGCAAGGCGCGATCCCGCAAGGGTGATTTTCTCAATGAGGACTTGCGCAATGCTGCGACCATTCAGCACAAGGAACGGATGCAGGATGTCTTGACCCGCACGGCGGATTGTCAGCATAACATCGTGTTCACCATCGACCGCAAACATGCCCGTCTGGTCGCGCAATCCCTGCCGGACAGCGTGGTGATTGACGGCAGCATGTCGAAAGACAGCCGCGATCAACGTCTCCAGGATTTTTCGGATGGTAAATACCGGTATCTGGTCAACGTCGATCTGTTCATTGAAGGCTTTGATTTGCCCAAAATCGATTCGGTCACGGTGTTGCGGCCTACCCAGAGTGCGGCCCGCTGGATTCAGATGGTCGGACGCGGATTGCGTACCGATGACAGAAAAACGGTTTGCCGGGTACTGGATTATGGCGGCAACCTGGAACGCTTCCCCATGCGCCCCGATGAACCCGGTTTTTTTAATTATAACCCCAGGGGAGAGGGGAATAATGTACCGGGCACACTGGTTAAAAACCCCAATACGTCAGAATTTCCTGTGGAATTGCCACCGCCTTTGACCATGAATGTCGTCCGGGTGGATGCGAGTGTTTTTCATTCCAATCACAAGGACCGGGACTTTCTCAAAATCCGGTATTTTATCGGCATGACTTCCGTGGATCAGACCTGGGTGGTGCCGAGCAAGGATTTTGCGGACTTCTGGGGTCGGCACGGTTTTGGCGATGCCCCCAAAAACCCGATGGAAGCCATGAACCGGGTACGGGAGGGCGATCTGCTAGTGCCTCGCGCGGTTTCCATGCGGTATCGCGCCAATCTCAACAAGCCCTTTGGCTTTTCCGAGATCGTCTCTGAGGTCCATTCCTGGACGGAAACCATGAAAAACCGGCATATCTTTTTTTCTATCCCTTTGCATGAAGCGGGTGAGCCTTCGGGCTATACCCCTGAAACTCCCGGATTCATTCGCCCGACCCCGATTTATGGGCAGAAGATTTATGCTGATCTGGTGAATCAAAACATAGTGCCGACTAGCGGCCAGTGGGTCACTGCTTATCCCACGCAAGACGGTCAGCCGGTCCGCTTTAAACAGCCGATCATGCTCTATAATAACCAGACAGGCATGAGCTTTGTCGCAGAGAAATCCGAACTGGATCAGCTTTTGCGGCATAAAATGGTTTTTCGGCCAGTTATAGTAACAGGTGGTCCTGCTGCATCCAGTCAATATGCAGGGGTCAGTGATCGTCAGGTTTCTTTGCTGGCACCTCATGAAGCGGGCAATATGGGTTTTCTTTGTGCCCAAAAGAAGTTGTGGGACGGCGCACGGTACTGGTGGGAAAAGGCTGCAGGGCAGGGTGACGTGGCTGCACAAAAGAATTTAAGACTGCTGGATGAATGTCAGAGGGTGAGCTCCCTGCAAGGGGTGAGCACTCCGTCAATTTCTGTTGTTCAACATACCGAAACGCCGCAGGTGGTTTTTGCTTACGGCGGACGACGACCGTGATGTTAACGGACAAAAAAGTACCATGCTGGATCAGCCGTATCCAATTGATTCTACCCTTTAAAAAATTTCCACGTTTCACGAAGTATCATCCTGAGTAGCCCTACCGCCTTTGCCGACCCGGTGATGGTGGACAATAAAGTTTCATCCTGACGCCTACTGACATCCCTTGCGCTTGCGCTACACCCAATGACACATAAGCAGCGTTATGTATACCTCGCGATTATGTATAGCATCTACGGCGGTGTGGCTGAATACTCTGTAAATATTGATCTTGCTGTAGATATTGCGCCCGGATGATATACATAATCTGAGTGATACGTTGAAGTGATGATTCTTCTACTGGAGGTCATCATCATGAAACGTACCAATCCACTTTTCCTGAGGCATTCCTCCTCGCCAGTGTGCTTGCGCCGCACATGGGCGCATACACAGCCATGTACCTTCTGCAGTCAGGAGATGGAATTAATGTAATCGCGCTCTGGCTGGGGCACGAAAATCCCGCGACCCATCACTACGTGGAAGCTGATTTGGCGATGAAGGATCTAGCGCTCGCACATCTGCAAGAACCAGGTGCAACCACAAGCAGTTATCACGCACCAGACTCTCTGATGGGATTTCTAAAAGGGCTTTGATTATGTAGATCTCGCGAGCCCACCTCAGCCACACAAACCAATCGTAGCAAGGGTCGCGTCTTTACTGCTATACATAATCGCGAGGTATACATAACGCTGCTTATGTAAATATATACATAAGCAGCGTAAGCAGTCATTCGGTGGACTGACCATCCTGTTCTCGAAACTCATCATTAATTTCTCTAATGTGCCGGCCAAGGTGGTACCAAAAATGCCTCCGAGCGTATCGACGAAGGTGCCAGCGGTTACGCATACGCCACCCAAGTTATCGAGACCTACTCCGGGTGAAACGATGAACCAGTTCGCATCTTGCTGTCTGAATAACGAGTAATCACTAAAATGCAAAACGGCTTGGTCTGCTCGGCATACTGAAGCCCAAAAAATCAATCCACAATTAGTTAAAAAATCTCCATACAAAATTCTTATCAGAGAAGGCATTACCCACGTTTATAAAACGCTCAGAGGCAATGTATAGGATATTCCGGAAAGGATGCAAGAACGGGCACCTATTGGACTTGCTGAAAACAATGTGTAGTCTCATATGGATACTGCCTATTTTGATGCTGCATAGGGCCTATATTGAGGTCACCCATTCACGGAGAAAGAATGTTTTTCTGGACTTTGTTTTTTGCTTTTTTGTTCACTACAATGGCTGGATTATCTTTGTTTCTTTTGGATGTACGCCGTAATAGGCTCGCCGCATGGGTACTGGTTGTGACGCTTCTGCTCATGGCAGGGCAGCAATGGTCACAGGTGTTTTCTGTTACTGCTACAAAAGCGATTAATCACCCAGGAATTTGGCTTTCGTTCTGGCCAGGCATCCTGGAGATTGCTGCGGCAGCTATTCTCGATGTCCGGTGGTGGGCGCGACTATTATTCATGGGAGCAGGTTTTTTGGGGATTGCCTTGGCTGTTCTTAAGATATAGCAAGTCAGCACTGCCATCTCTAACAAGGCCAAAGGTAGAAGTTGGTGCCAGTGACTAGTGTAGTGTTGTATTCTTGGTGAAACTTAAGGTTTATGATGATAAAACAGCTCCATGTGGATGTGGCCCGCCTGGTAGAATTGACCAGGCAGAGTAAGCCGGAGATGAAAAAAGTCAGGTACAGGCCCTGGACCGGACCCAACCGGGACTCCCCCTCAAAAAGGGCCGCGCAGAAACGATGACCCACGACTACAAACGTAATGGCACTACGACCTTGTTTGCCGCACTCAACGTGCTGGATGGCCAGGTCATCGGACAGTGTCAACGGCGCCATACCCATGTGGAATGGCTGAAGTTCCTGAAGAAAATTGATCGGCAGACGCCCAACGACAAGGCTCTGCATCTGATTGCCGACAACTATGCGACCCATAAACACCCGGTAGTACAGGCGTGGCTCGATAAGTACCCGCGTATTCACATGCACTTTACGCGCCCACTTCGGCATCCTGGCTCAACATGGTCGAGCGTTTCTTTGGGGATATCACGACCCAGCGGTTACGTCGTGGGGTGTTCACCAGTGTGCCTGAACTCATCCAGGCCATTGAGGGGTATATCGACCACCACAACACCCATCCCAAACCCTTCATCTGGACCAAAACCGCCCGCGACATCCTACAAAAGGTCATTCGCGCCAACAGCCACTTAAGCAGTAAACAGAATGCAACACTACACTAGGTTCTTTTCGGAGATTGCCACGGTTGCTAAAATGACATGGCTATTACGCCATCTGGAATCTCTCTAGCCCCTAATCATCCCGCGAAAGAATATGCTCCAACTCGGAAAAACTTTGCACCGCGTCACTGACCGAAAGTTCAAGATCGAGTTGACGGGCAATTTGGCTGATGGAGAAAACCCCTCTGATTTCCGTCTGCTGCATCCTATTCTCTCGAACCAAAGCATGTTGGCGACCCGCGTCACGCAAGGTAAGAACAATGTCCCCTACCATGGAACGCTCTACTTCAGACAAATCCAACACATCGATTTGATGTTGACCGATCATCACGTCCTGCACTGTAATTTCATCCCGAGTCAGGCCTTTTTCTGCCGCGATACGAATCGGCTTCTCTCCTGTGAGATCTCGAGCCGTTACCAATCCAATCAGGATGTCCGCATCGTCCAGAACAAAGAGCATCCGAACGCCCGTGTGAATCATGTGTTGTAAAGCATGATCGATAGATGCTGAGGCTTTGGTGGTAACGGCGGGAACGCGATGCAGGTCCGTCATACAATGGATAGCCGGGTCTTCAGGTGACACTTTGAGCGGAAGCCCGTCATCCATTAGACATAAGCGCGAACCCGGTGGAAGTCTATAATGTTTCAATGCCCGAAATGCCTTCATTACCGTATCTCCTATCATGCTTCACGATAACCTGCTCAAATCAGTTTGCAGGGGTGCTCGATTGGTTTGAATGCCAGCAATGCCTCTCATGGGCTGGACTTTACCGGTTCATCTCTATCCAGAGCAAAGTGCCCGGAGAATTCGGCATGATCAAGTATGTGCCCCAAGTCGTAAAACTCTCTGGCTCGACGATCTGTGGCTGGAGGGATATCCAGTTGATCGGCCTTTCTTCCTGGTGTGCGAAGCTTGGCCTTCACCATCTCCCAGTCGGCCCCTTCCGGAAGCCCCAGTGAAGCCTTGTCCGTGGCCATTAACAGAAAGTCGTAATGCTGAAGCTGGTGACTGGCCGCTCCTTCTGGAGGTTTGTACCCCGTAAATCCAAAGCTGTTACGTCCTGAAAGGATACCTTCAGGCAGAGGACCACCTTCATGGATCCCTTCAATGCTTGGCGGAATATCGTAGAGTAGCCAGTGAATACGATGTTCGCTATCCGCTTCGCGATGTTCCATAAGGAGTATCAGACTTTTGGTTCCTTCTGGCACGTGTTGCCAGAAAATAGGCGGGGTTGCTCCGTCTCCCTGTTGCGTAAACCGACGAGGGATCCAGTCATCAGGATCAATTCCGGTACTAAATACTCTCATTGGTATAGCCATGTGAATCTCCTTTCTCAGCAGAAAAACAAGTCGGAATGGCTTCCGGTAAACCAGAAGCCATTCCAGATCGCTCAGGAAATGGTGATCCTCTTCCGCTTGGCGGATTCCGTTTTTGGCAGTACCAATTCAAGTACACCATCTTTAAAGGTCGCCTTTACCYKRTCWCTWWTRMWNATCTCCGAGCCCACG
>NZ_JACKYY010000048.1:0-18649 GCF_015100075.1 Acidithiobacillus sp. HP-11 | reverse complement strand
GGTTTCAACAGCCTCATTCAATCCGCCAAGGCCAAGGCTCGGGGTTACCGCACGCACAAGAACTTTATCAACATGGCCTACCTGATCCTGGGCAAGCTGGATCTCAGGCTACCCACTTGAAATGACGAGGAACCCGTTCATGCCGCCATACCGCTTTATGAAGCCGCAGCGCATGATGGCAGTTTTTCGGCTGCACAAGCATTGTCGGAAATCTATAAAAATGGAAAAGGCGCGTTACATAATAAGAAACTCGCTGACTATTGGGCGCACTTTGCGCCGAAACAGGGCTGGTCGGGTGATGGAAATTTTATGAAAGCCTATCTTGATTTTGAAAAATATAAACGTGATGGAAATCCAGTCACCTATAAAAAAGAACAGAAAATTGCGCTGCAAGGTAATTCTTTATATCGATATTATATAATAATATATTACGCTATAGCATGGATTATATTATCCTTTCAAATAAGAAAATCATGGAAAAACCCGGAAGGATCATCTGCAATCTTCTGGACTGCAATTACCTTGCTAGAACTGTATTACTGCGCTGGATACTTATTAAATGTTATAAAGCATGTGGATTCGTTTGTAATTCTATCCAGATTCACATTTTATGGAGTAAATACGATCATGTGCAGCATCATCGCTTGGTCGGCCCTGTTTCGAAGAAAGAAGAAAATCAAGTCTCATGTCGCTCCTCTTGCCACCAATAAACAACCGCCTGAATGAAGTGGATTGAGTGAAATCTGGTCAAATACACAAAGTAAGGCAGAATTAACTGTGATCCGGTTGAGGCAACATACACAACAAATTTCGAATACCCGATCTTTTCAACCAAAACGACGGATGGGATTGGCTGCGTCTCTATCGCAGTGAGGAACAACGCTTTGACCATTGGCGATCAGCCCTCGCACAGCTGCCATTGGTTCGCATCGTTGATGCAGAGAATAGGACACCGGCAGGGCGTTTTCAGGTGCTGCACGCCGATCTGGCTGCAGAACGGGAGAATACGATGGCCGTGTGCTGGAATGATAATGATCTCGCAGAAGACACTCATCCCCGTTGGCAGGAAGCGCATCCGGTCATCGGTTATGACGCAACGGGGACTTGGGAAGATCATTTATTGTGGGGACGGAGTTTGCGTTATGCCTTGTCCCATCAAATCCCCATCGTTCCGAACGCGTTATCCCGGACTTATGTGGGACATACCATCACGCCACCCCGGGAAGGCCGTTTATTGCAGGTCGCCGGGCATGTGTTTCTGGATACGGGTGCCGCCCATCTGGACCAGCCCGAAAAGTATCGCAATCAGGGTTTGACCCTGTTTCGCCATCAGAAACAGCAGGGCTGGATGGCTACGGCCACCGGAATGGAGCGCGTAAAGCTGGGGAATGTGCCCGTGCTCTAAAGAAAAATAAGGGGAGAAAGCACACATGGATATTGCCT
The DNA here is from genome assembly GCF_015100075.1 of Acidithiobacillus sp. HP-11. Classification (NCBI taxonomy): domain Bacteria; kingdom Pseudomonadati; phylum Pseudomonadota; class Acidithiobacillia; order Acidithiobacillales; family Acidithiobacillaceae; genus Acidithiobacillus; species Acidithiobacillus sp. HP-11. The sequence goes on along the minus strand of NZ_JACKYY010000048.1, from coordinate 17,206 downwards.
TGGAACAGGCCTTGCGGCGGGATTATCCCGCACTGTACAGCCACTACCGGGAAAATCATTTCTGGTGCGAAGACGGCTGGTATCCACTGCTTCGCGCTTTGTCACAGAAGCTGGAAATCTACGCTCAAGAGCATGGCATCCGTATTTACGTCCATGAAGTCAAACAGAAATTCGGGACAATGCGTTATTATTATGGCTATGACGGCGTGCTGCCGGACCGGCAGAAACATGCCCTGTTTCAGATCGTCGAGGAATACGAGAACCGCTCACGTCGGATCTGTGAGCACTGCGGTTTGCCGGGCACCTTATTGGTCCGTGACGGTTACTGGTATGTGGCGTTCCCGGAACATGCCAAGGGTGGACTCACGCCCGCTGCCTTTCAAAAGTTGCAGGAATCCCCATCTCCAGCAAAGGGGGGGCACCCAAAGGATCCTCTACTGCAGGCCGATTGCCGGGAACAATCACCTGAAGATTTTGTCTGGCCTCAAGATTATTACCCAGAATGTGTTTCTGCAGATGGCGTGTTTCCGTATGGTAGATGATCAGCTCCAAAGGGGGCGCCCTTGTAAAAATGCCAGAGTTCAGTAGAGGGGATCATATGCCAGCGGGACAATTGATTTTCTGCCAACAGATAATAAATGCCGGTCAGAGTAGGGCGCTATCCCCGTGGGATGCCCACCATTTCTGGTGAAGTAAAGTTCCGCCGATACCAACCCTCTTCGGGGTGCGGTTAAAGATCAAGCTGGTGGATGATTTTCTGTGTAGACATGGTTAAGAATAAAAGGTGCTCAACCCAACAGCTTGGCCAGGTCTTCTGCTTTCAGGTGGGTGTAGCGTTTTAACATCTGCAAGGTTTTATGGCCAGTGATGGCCGCAACCTGCATTTCTCGAAGACCTTTTTCAAAAAATCGGCTGGTAGCCTCATGGCGCAGGTCATGAAAACGTAAGTCCTCAATGCCAGCACGTTTGCAGTCGCGGGCATAGGCTTGGTGGATACCTTCGTATGCTGCATCAAAAGGTGGTCATCCAAAATGCGCAGCAAGTCACGCAATGCCTGAATGAACCGACTGGATAGCGGATTTATACCTATGGCCTGAACAAGGGTGGTCGAGGTAGTATCAGCCCGATCGACCAATAAAAACTGTCAGTAGATATAGGAGGACATTAGGACACTATGGGAACGGACCGAACCAGCCAGGGAACTACTGATAAAAAATCATTAGGTCTGAAAATAAGGATTCATCCGCGCTCAATTTACGCTCAATTGGGTTTGGCAATCATAGGGAATGACAAGGAATAATAGGGAATGGATGGCTATTATAACAGTATGATTATAATGTTTTTTGTATTATATATTGTTGATACAAAAAGTGCCGTGCCCCGATTTGTAATCAGTGGGTCAGGGGTTCGATTCCTCTCGCCAGCACCAAATAAAACAGGCACTTAGCGATTTTTGCTAGGTGCTTTCATTTTTACGGGCTAACAGGATTGTTCCAGGGCTTGCCGCAGTATGTGAAATTCGCGCCTACAATAGCGCCAAATGGATTTAAAACAACCGGTATACGATGATAAATTCAACAGAGGCCATTGATAAAGTGATATCAGTCGCGCCGATGCTCGACTGGACAGACCGTCATTGTCGGCATTTTTTGCGGCTGATTTGTCCTTCCTGCGTGCTCTACACGGAAATGCTGACGACTAATGCGCTTTTGTTGGGTCGCGATCCCCAGCGTTTCCTGGAGTATTCTGCGGCTGAAAACCCTTTGATTTTGCAGGTAGGGGGGGATGATCCGGCCGCGATGCGCCGTGTTTCCAGGCTGGCCAAGGAGTATCAATACGACGGAATCAACCTGAATGTAGGTTGTCCTTCGCCACGTGTACAAAAGGGCAGTTTTGGTGCCTGCCTCATGGCGACTCCGGAATTGGTTGCCGAGCTGATGGCAGGGCTTTCGGACAGTGCCTTACCGGTGAGTGTCAAACATCGTTTGGGATTGGATCGCGAAGAGGATTTTGCGTCTTTGCATCAATTCGTGGAAATTGTGGCGCAGTCGGGATGCCAGCATTTTATTGTGCATGCCCGTAATGCCTGGTTGAAGGGCCTGAATCCCGCAGAAAATCGGGAAATACCGCCATTACGCTGGGATTGGGTACATCGTCTGAAAAGCGATTTCCCCCACTTGCGCATTGAAGTCAATGGGGGCTTCAAGACCACTGAAACGGTACTGGATCAATTCGCTCACGTCGATGGGGTGATGATTGGTCGAGCGGCTTATCATAATCCAATGTTCCTGGCCGAAGTGGAAATGGTCCTGGACAGGCGCGGGCAATTACCTGATCGATCCGTCGTGCTCGAACAATTACTGGCTTATGCCGAAAACTGGGGAGAGGCGTTGCCTGCGCCACGCCTGAGCCGACATCTGCATGGTCTGTATTTTGGGGTTACTGGCGCTGGAGAATGGCGTCGATTTCTGGGTACGGCGACAGTCAACGAAAACGCCGCAGAATTTCTGCGGCGAGCCATGCAACATATTGAAAAAATGGATCAGGCAAGTACTTGATTACTGATTTCCAGCAAGCGTAAGGTGCGTTGATCGCGGATGCGGTAATAAACGCGACTGGCCACCTTTCTGACCAGGACCAGACCGGAGTCCTGAAGCAGGGCAAGATGCTGGGAAGCATTACTGTGACTGGTGTTGATGGCGGTCACCAGATTTTGCATGCTCATTTCACCGCGACCAAGTAGGCAGATGATCTTATAGCGCAATGGATGAGACATGGCCTTGATAATTTCAGAAAGCCGGGTAATTTCCCATTCGGGAATGATCGTGTTTCCTGTGCTTTTCATGGTGTCTCCTTACTTGACTATCATTAGGTAACTGACCTGGATGATTAAGCAGAAACCATGCCAATAACTATATCCACATGAAATATAAAATAAAAAATAATAATTAGTGTATTTCTATGGCGCGTTTATTAGCTTATGCTGTAGACGTTCGACTACGCTTTTTATAGGGATAGTTTATTTGATTGAATCATATAGTATTTTTTTTGTTATCAAGGAGCGACAGTCGAGCTTTCAGGGCTGTCGCTCACGCTCAGCTTAGATTTTGTTGCGCCAATACTGATCTTCTTTGTCCATAATCCGCGCAGCCTCTTCCGGTCCCCAGGAGCCCGCCGGATAGGTGAGGATGTAGTCGGTTTCCCGGCCCCAAGCCTTGATAATCGGGTCTACTACCCGCCAGGCCCATTCCACTTCATCAAAGCGGATAAACAGGGCTTTGTCGCCTTCCATGACATCCAGCAGTAGAGCTTCATACGCATCCAGCTCCTGTTCACCCTCCTTGCGATAGGATGCATTGAGCTGCACCGGACGGACGCGCATTTCCAGGCCGGGTTCCTTGATCTGGATTTCGGTTTTCAGACTTTCGGGTTCCAAAGAAAGCAGGATCCAGTTGGGTTCGATTTTTTCGATACTGGTTTCTCGAAAAAGCTGCTGAGGCGTATGCCGAAAACGCAGGGCAACACTGGAGGTTTTGTTTTCGAGGCGTTTGCCGGTACGCAGATAAAAAGGAACCCCGCGCCAGCGCCAGTTATCAATATAAAATTTCGCGGCCACATAAGTCTCGGTAATGGAGTTGGTTTCAACCCCGGCTTCATCCTGATAGCCCGGTACATGCTTGCCATCTACTACCCCGGGACCGTATTGAGCGCGCATGGCATAGGCCGTGACGGCAGATTTGGGGATGGGTCGAATAGAGCGGAGTACCTTGACCTTTTCATCACGCAGAGCGTCCGCTTCCATGCAAGGGGGGGGCTCCATAGCTACCAGAGTCAGAATTTGCATCAGATGATTCTGCAACATATCCCGCAATGCTCCGGCCTGATCATAATAACCGGCGCGACTTTCGATACCACCACTTTCGGCTACGGTAATTTGCACATGGTCTATATAATTGCGGTTCCAGAGGGCTTCTACGGCCAGATTGGCAAAACGATAAACCATCAGGTTCTGGACGATTTCCTTGCCTAAATAGTGGTCAATGCGATAAATCTGTTCCTCGCGGAAGTGACGATGCAACTGTTCATTGAGACGCATGGCGCTTTCCAGGTCTTCACCGAAAGGCTTTTCAATAACAATACGATAGTCGCCTTCCTGATTGAAGCCGGCACTCGATAGATGCTGAACAACAGGCACAAAATCTGCCGGGCGAATGGCCAGATAAAATATGGTAGCAGCAGGTTTATCCGCACCTTCCTCAGTGAGTGCCGCGCGGAGCTTTTCATAAGACTCCTTTTCATGAATTTCTCCACGCACATACTCAAAGTGTTTGCAGAAATCATCAAAATGTTCGTCATGATAATTTCCTGCGTAGGTTTCCAATTGTTCTCGCAAGAAATCCTGCCAGCCATTATTGTCCCAAGGACGCCGCCCAAAAGCCAAAATACGCATTTCCTTGGGCATCATACCGGCACATTCCAGGTGATACAGGGCCGGGAGCAGTTTTTTACTGGCCAGATCCCCGGTAGCGCCAAAAATGACGAACTGACAAATACATTGGTTATCCACTCAGTCCTCCTTTTGTACGGCATGACCGCCGAACTGATTGCGCATCATGGCCAATAGCTTGGCCGCATAGTCGTCTTTTCCCTGGGAAGCCCAACGCATCTGCAGGGCCAGCGTGATGACCGGAGCAGGAATTTTCATGGCCAAAGCGGCTTGAGCGGTCCAGAGCCCTTCGCCCGAGTCGGCGACCACCGGCGCAATATCCGCGAGGACCTGATCTTTGTGCAGGGTGTCAGCAGTCAGATCCAAAAGCCAGGAGCGGACAACACTGCCATAGCGCCACATTTCGGCGACATTGGCGAGATCCAGATTAAACTCGGTTTTAGCCTGAAGAATGGCGAAACCTTCGGCGAGTGCCTGCATCATTCCATATTCAATACCGTTGTGAACCATTTTCACGAAATGCCCACTACCTACCGGTCCGCAATGCAGCCACCCCTGATTTTCACCGGGAGCGAGGGCTTTCAGGAAAGGCGTAACCTGAGTAACCGCCTCCTGGCTGCCGCCTACCATCAAGGCATAGCCTTCCTGCAATCCCCAAACCCCGCCGGACACACCCGCGTCGACATAATGCAAGCCAGCAGCTTCGACCTTGGCGGCCTGCGCCATGGAGTCTTCGTAGAGTGCATTGGCCCCATTGACCAGGATGTCACCTTTGCCCAACAAGGGAAGCAGTTGATCAATATGCTCCTGAGTGGCTTCACCAGCTGGTAACATTAACCAGATGACTCTGGGGGCTGGCAATTGTCTGACCAGATCTTCCAGAGTGCTGGCAGAGCGTATGCCGGTTTCCTGAGCAAGGTCTTGGGCTTTTTGGGCGTGGCGATTGTAAGCAATGACATTCAAGCCTTTTAGATGCAGACGGCGCGCCATATTGGCACCCATGCGACCAAGACCGACCATGCCTATACTGGGTTTACTCATGTCATGCTCCTTTGCGTATGCGTCTGTCGGGAAAATGATACTATGTTGAGTATAGACATATCGGGCTTTAATTGTTTTTTGCTAAAGGAAATGCGCATGAATCTGGGTACTCCGTGTTCTGCTTCTGCGACCCGGCTGATGATGCTGGGCGCCGGTGAATTAGGTAAGGAAGTGTTGATTGCTGCCCAGCGTCTGGGCGTTGAGACCATCGCCGTGGATCGTTACGCAGATGCGCCTGCCATGCAGGTCGCTCACCGCGCCTACGTGATAGATATGACAGATCCTGAAGCAATTCTGGCTCTGGTCAAGCGTGAGCGTCCGCATTTTGTGGTCCCGGAAATTGAAGCTATCGCCACCTCCGCCCTGGCAGAAATCGAAAATTCCGGCTCGGCCACGGTGGTCCCTTCGGCGCGGGCCGTGCAATTAACCATGGATCGTGAGGGTATTCGTCGTCTTGCGTCCGAACAATTAGGCTTGCCCACGTCTCCTTACCGCTTCGCCAGCAGCTTGCAGGAACTGGAGGCGGCAGCGGCCGAGCTGGGTTTCCCCTGTGTGATCAAACCGGTCATGTCTTCCAGCGGCAAAGGGCAGTCGGTCGCACGGAGTGCAGCGGAATTGGCGCTGGCCTGGCAGGAAGCGCAGACGGCCGGGCGTGTGGGGGCGCAGAAAGTCATTGTCGAGGGCTTTGTGGACTTTGATTTTGAAATCACCGTGCTGACGGTGCGCTCTGCCTTAGGTACAGTATTTTGCCCGCCCATCGGGCATCGTCAGGAAGTCGGAGATTATGTGGAGTCCTGGCAGCCCCAGGCTATGTCCGCGCAGGCGCTTCAGGATGCACAGAGCATGGCGCAAAAAGTGACGGATAATCTCGGCGGACAGGGATTATACGGGGTGGAATTTTTTGTTCAGGGTGAAGCAGTGATTTTCAGTGAGTTGTCGCCCAGACCCCATGACACTGGTCTGGTGACCTTGGCCAGTCAACGCCAGAACGAGTTTGAATTGCATTTGCGGGCTATTCTGGGCTTGCCCGTTGATCCCGGATTCCGCAGAGCTTCCGCTTCTGCGGTTATTCGGGGTAAAAACCTGGGTTGGGGGCCCCGATATGCCGGTCTTGAAACAGCACTGGCCGTACCGGAAAGTGATTTACGTCTGTTTGGCAAGCCGACGGCCAGCAAGTTGCGGCGTCTTGGTGTAGCCGTCGCTGCCGGAGAAAGTGTGGAAGAGGCGCGGGAAAGGGCTGCCAAGGCCGCCGCCGCGATTACGGTCAGCCCCGCCTAACTTTTTACAAATTGTTCGATGCGATCCAGTGCCATTTCCAGATTTTTGTCACTGGTCGCAAAAGAAAGGCGAATATGTCCGGGGCTTCCAAAGGCAGAACCCGGTACCACCGCAACGCCTGCTTCCAGGAGGGCTTCCGCCAGAATCAGGTCATCCTGCAGATTTTTGGCCTGCATCACTTCATGAAAGCCCGGGAAGCTGTAAAAGGTGCCATCTGATGGCAGCACGTTGACGCCCGGAAGACTATGCAGGCGACCATAAACGTAAGCATGACGGCGCCGGAAAGCATGAACCATTTCATGCACCGCACTATCGCCCCCTTCCAGGGCTGCCTGGGCAGCTACCTGGGCGATGGAGGTTGGATTGGAGGTGCTTTGCGACTGCACGGTGTTCATGGCCGTAATCAGTGTCTCGGGCCCTGCACAATAGCCTATGCGCCAGCCGGTCATGGCATAAGCCTTGGAGACGCCATTCATCACCATGCAGCGTTCTTTCAGATCGGGGCAGGCATTGGTAATGTTTACGAAAGGCTGGTCCTGAAAGAGGATTTTTTCATACATGTCATCAGTGGCAATCAAAATCCGGGGATGACGACGTAATACTTCTCCCAGTGCTTCGAGTTCACTGCGGCTATAAGCGACTCCTGAGGGGTTGGAAGGGCTGTTGAGCACTAAAAGCCGGGTGCTTTCGGTGATGGCCGCTTCCAGTTGTTCAGGCAGAATTTTGAAGTGTTGTGCGGCGTCCGTATCAATAATGACCGGACAGGCCTCGGCAAGAATGACCATATCGGGATAGGACACCCAGTAGGGCGCGGGAATGATGACTTCATCTCCTGCATCCAGTAAGGCCTGACAGAGGTTGAAAAAGCTCTGCTTGCCGCCGACGGAGACCAGCACCTCACTGGGGCGGTAATCGAGATGATTGTCCCGGGCAAATTTGGCTATGATGGCGGCTTTCAGCTCCGGCGTGCCACCGACTGCGGTGTACTTGGTGAAGCCCCGATGAATGGCTTGTATGGCCGCATCCTTGATATATTCGGGTGTGTCGAAATCGGGCTCGCCAGCGCCGAGACTGACAATGTCTTTGCCTTCCCGACGGAGTTGCTGTGCCCGGGCGGTAACGGCGAGTGTCGGAGAGGGACGCACCGCAGTAACGCGGCGGGAAAGGCGAATATCCACGATGTTAAACTCCAGATATCATTTTCAGCGGGTGCGGCAAATGCGCACAAGAGGGCAAATGATAAGCATCCGTCACTTAAAATCAACTATTTTGCTGTAGGCGAAAAGATCGCGGTTGCCCATGGTGATGGATTGACATTACATCTGGCTACAAGGATATGCTGCAGATTGCAATTTTCAAATAGCAATGGGCAGCGGGCAGGAAAGGGAGCGTTATGAAAAATCTGGAGATCGGGGTGGCAGGGATGACCTGTGCTTCCTGCAGCAGTCGGGTAGAACGCACGCTGAATCGCTTGCCGGGGGTACAGGCCAGCGTGAATTTGAGTACTGAGCGGGCAACCGTGGCATTCGATCCGACCCAGACCAGCCTGGAAACGCTGAGGGCTGCGATTGCTGATATAGGCTACCAACCCGTCGTGGCGCAATCTGAGCTGGAGGTTGGCGGGATGACTTGTGCCTCTTGCAGCAGTCGCGTGGAGCGCGCTCTGGGCAAGGTTTCTGGCGTCCTGTCGGCCAGTGTCAATCTGGCCACAGAACGGGCCATGGTGGAATATTTTCCGGATAGCACTAATCAGGATCAATTGATTGCGGCTGTTGTTAATGCCGGTTACGAAGCGCGGGCGGTCCGTGCTGATGCCCGGGGTGAAGATCGTAAAATCTCCCAGCTGCGGCTTATGCGAAAAGATTTGCTGACGGCAGTTGTTCTGGCTGTGCCTATTTTGTGCTTGTCCATGGGTCCCCTGCTTTTTCCGGCGTTGGGACGATGGCTGCAAGAAAATGCACTCTTTGGGCATTTTTGGGACTGGGTTCAGGCCGTACTGGCAACGCTGGTATTGGCCGGTCCGGGGCGGCGTTTTTTTCGTCCGGGTCTGATTGCCTACCGTCATTTGTCTCCGGATATGAATTCCCTGGTGGCTACCGGTACGGGAGCCGCCTGGCTGTTCAGCATGATCGTGCTGATTTTCCCAGAGCTTTTCAAACAGGTCGGATTGCATGTGTATTTTGATTCGGCGGCAGTAGTTATCGCCGCCATTCTGCTTGGCAAGTATCTGGAAGAGCTAGCCAAAGGCCGGGCCTCGCAGGCGATTCGGCATCTGGTTGATCTTCAGGCCAAGGACGCAACACTGCTCAAAGATGGGCAGGAACAGCGGGTGCCACTCAACCGCATCCGCACTGGAGATCATCTCCTGGTCAGACCGGGAGAGCGTCTGCCCGTGGATGGCATCGTCCTGGAAGGAGAATCCTATATAGATGCAGCCATGCTGACCGGAGAAGCGTTGCCTGAGCATAAAAAAGCAGGTGACGCCGTCGTCGGCGCGACGATCAATGGTAACGGCAGGCTGATTATCGAAGCGACTGCGGTGGGGCAAAATACAGTCATTGCCCATATTATTCAGATGGTCGAGCAGGCCCAGGCTGGAAAGCTGCCCATCCAGGGTCTTGCTGACCGGGTGGTTCGCGTATTTACGCCTTTGGTTATTGGCATTGCGCTGCTGAGTTTTATGGTGTGGTTATGGTTGGGACCCAGCCCGGCTATTACTGTGGCCCTGTTGTCCGCTGTGGCGGTGCTGGTGGTGGCCTGTCCCTGTGCCATGGGACTTGCCACCCCGGCGGCGGTCATGGTCGGTACCGGCCGGGCTGCAGAGTTAGGTGTGTTTTTTCGCAAAGGACTGGCGTTGGAAACGCTGGCCCAGGTGAAAACGGTCTGTCTGGATAAAACCGGCACTTTGACGCGGGGTACGCCAGCCGTGTGTGAAATTGTCGCAGACGATGTCCGCCAGGTTCTGACCTTGGCTGCGTCGCTGGAAGCGGCTTCTGAGCATCCTTTGGCGCGGACCATTGTTCAGGCTGCGCGTGAACGGGAAATTTCCCTGTCTCCTGTGACGGATTTTCAGGCCGTCCCCGGCCGGGGTGTTGAGGGCGTCGTAGCCGGACAGAAAATTCTGGTCGGTACGGCGGTCTGGTTGCAGGAGAATGGCGTAGCGCAGGACGCTAAATTTTGGACTGAGCCGCAGGTGGCCCAAAGCTGGGTGTATATTGCCGGGAATGGACATTTGCTGGGGAAAATCGCCATTCAGGACAGCGTAAGACCCGAATCCTTAGCGGTCGTCCGGCAACTGCAGTCCATGGGTATGCGGGTGGTCATGATTACGGGTGACAGCCAGAGCGCAGCGCGGCATCTTGCCGAACACCTTGGATTAGAAGAGTTTTATGCAGAGGTGTTGCCTCAGGATAAGGCAAATATCGTCAAGCAGTTACAAAGCCAGGGCGGCAAAGTCGCCTTTGTGGGCGATGGCATCAATGATGCTCCGGCTTTGGCTCAGGCCGATGTGGGCCTGGCCCTGGCTTCAGGCACTGACATTGCCATGGAGACGGCTGATTTGACCTTAACCCATGGGGACCTCAGTGCATTGGTGACGGCAGTGCAGGCAGCGCGAAAAACCATGGCGACCATTCGCGGTAATTTATTCTGGGCGTTTTTTTATAATATCCTGCTGATTCCGGTGGCTGCGGGTGTGCTGATTCCCTGGGGATTTCAGCTGAATCCCATGCTGGCGGGACTGGCCATGGGAATGTCGTCAGTATTTGTGCTCAGTAACAGTTTACGTTTGAAGTGGCTGCGTCCGTGGGTGCCTGATTTAGTCTGAAAGGTGTGGCTGTTGCCGCAGAGGCTTTGCCGCTCCCTTGTCCCTCGCCTGTTGTTCTAGGCTCATCCTGCTGTCAGGAGAGAACTCGCCCTGCGGGCTCAAACAGCTCTCCTGACGGGCGCAGGATTTCTCCAAGAACAACAACGGCGCGGGCCAAAAGTCGCGGCAAAGCCTCTGCGGCAACAGCCACTTTCAAGGGATCAAAGAGGTTCAGCACTGTAACGCACCATCAGCGTGTGCTTCTCACCCGGCTGTAGTTGCAGCACATTTTCGGCGGCGTTGGCGGATTCCACGCAGAGCATCTGCCGCCAGCCATCCGGCGTGTAATCTCCCATGGCAGCGGCTTTCTCGGCCCAGGGCGTCCAGACTACTGTGGAATCGGCATGCTCCTTATGAATACGAATTCGGCGGTACATGCGCGGGTCATGGATAATGCAATCATTTTGGGTGTTGAGATAAACCCGGTCGGTCTCGGCGTTGAAGGTAATGTCACCTTCCTGCTGCTTCCGGGCGAAATCTGCGGTTTTGTCGAGATACGTACAACCATCCAGACCTTCGAGGCGCACCGAATGAATATCGCCCACGTGGAAATACGTATGGAAGGCCTCACCCAGAGTGATTGTGTCGTTTCCTGCGTTATGGGTAGTTAGAGACATTTCCAGAGTTTCTGAAACGACAATTTCAAGGCTGACCGGAGTTTCATGAGGCCACTGTGCCCGGGTTTCGTTCGTGGGCTCCAGGGTCAGGGTAATCCGGGTAATGTCCTTGCTGCTTGATGAATCGCTGACGGTCCACAAGTGGGTGCGGGCAAAGCCATGGGCCGGGAACTGGCTGTTGTCGGGATGCGGACCGAACCAGGGCCAACATACCGGCACGCCGCCGCGAATGGATTTGCCGACGGCAAAGCGCGATTTTTCCGAAAGCCAGATGAGTGGATCGTACTGGGAGCGTGGTTGAAACGCTGTCAGATGAGCCCCCTGCAGGAAAACACTGGCACTGGCACTGCTGTTGCGAATGTCCGCAAAAATCTGCCCCCCCGGACCAAAGCGAAAAAACACATGTTCGGGAATGGCGTAGCGATTCAGTGCATCAAAGGATTGCATAGTTATTCCAGGAAGTGAGGGAATTTGGCACATTCTGCTGCTGAAGGTTGCCAGCGGTCAATTGACGGATCGCGATAATGCAGCCAAAGCCGTCGGGCAGGCGTATGCTGTGTTATTCCTGTAATTCGCTGATAAGGTGACTGAGTGGCGCAAAATCCCTGGCAACGTCCGGTCAACAAAAATCTTTGGGTATTATGGAAACTCAAGCCCTTTTTGCGTTCCCGGCTCGGGCTACTGCTGGCTTATCTGCTGGCCATGCTCTGCAGTGCTGGCGCTTCCTTGGTTTTGCCCCAGGGAGCCCGGTTTATTCTCGACAAGGGGTTCCATAGTTACAAGGCATTACTTTGGATCAGCATTGCGCTGTTCATATTGGGTATGTTTACGGTCGCCATGCGCGGGCTGCGGGATGGTCTGGCAACCTGGTTGGGGCAGGGGGTCGTCGCCGATTTGCGCAGCGCGGTGTTCAGTCATGCGCTGCATCTTCCCGCCATATTTTATGAGACATTCCGGACCGGTGAGGTCATTTCGCGCCTGAGCAGTGATGTCACCATTTTACGTTTTGGTTTGACGGGCGTGCTCGGGCGCAGTCTGCAAAGCGGCATCACCCTGGTCGGCGCGCTGGTGTTGATGCTGGTGACCATGCCCCAGTTACTGCTCCCGGGAGTGTTGGTATTGCCGTTGCTGGTGTTTGTCAATATCCGCTCAGGACGTCTGCAGCGCGGATACAGCCGCAAGGAGCAGGATTATCTGGCTGATCTCAGTGCCCATACCGAAGAGTCTATCAATGGCATTCGGGTTATCCAGGCGCTTACCCTCGAACCTCAGACTGAAACCCGATATCGCCAGGATATTCATCTGTTGCTGGGACAAGTCTGGTCGCGGGTCAAAGTCCAGTCCTGGTCCACCTTTCTGACGGGAAGCCTGGTTTTTCTGGCACTCAGCGCCATGCTCTATCTGGGCGGTCTCGCGGTTCTCGAAAAGCAGGTGGGCATGGGCGTACTGGCGGCATTTCTGCTTTATGCCCTGATGGCGGCAACGTCTTTGGCCTCGTTGGGGGAGTTATGGGGCAGCATGTCGCGACTGGCGGGTGCCACTGAACGCTTGCTGGCGCTGCTGGATGAACGACCGGAGCACAGTGTTTCGGCCTTGCCAGGCGAAGTTGGCAAGGTTCCAGAATCCTCTGAATTTTCCATCAGAAATCCGGCACGATTGACCCTGGAGCGCGTCGCCTTTCGGTACCCTTCGCGGCCGGATGTGCCTGCTATTGAAAATATTTCCCTGGATATTGAACCAGGAGAAACGGTGGCTTTTGTAGGAGCTTCCGGAGCCGGTAAAAGTACGGTGTTTTCCCTGCTCATGCGCCATTATCAACCCAGCGAAGGGCAAATTTTGCTGGATGGAACGGCCATTGATGCCATGCCCTTGCGTAGTTTGCGCCAGCAACTGGCTGTAGTCCCTCAACATCCTGTCATTTTTTCCATGAGTATTGCGGATAACATTTTGATGGCGCGTCCTGATGCCAATGAGGCAGCTTTACTGGCTGCAGTAAAGGCTGCTCGGGTGGATGAATTTTCTGACCGACTGGAAGATAAACTGAAAACCCATGTTGGAGAAAAAGGCGTAACTTTATCTGGAGGGCAACGCCAACGCATTGCCATTGCCCGGGCGATTCTGAGAAACCCTCGTGTACTGATTCTGGATGAGGCCACCAGCGCCCTGGATGCGGAAAATGAGCGGCTCATTCAGGAGGCACTGGCTAATTTGACCGCACAGCGGACCACCCTGGTGGCAGCGCATCGTTTGGCCACTATTGTTCATGCTGCACGCATTGCCGTGCTTGATCAGGGCCGACTCATTGCTATTGGTAGTCATGAAGCGCTGCTGAAAAGTTGTCCCACTTACCGACAATTTGCTGAATTGCAGCGCCTGCACGAACAATCTCCGGAATTATCCACCCTGGAAAAAATACGCGCCTGAAGAAAAACAGAACTATAGTCAAAGCTGGCGGTCTGAACTTGGGTAATTATTTTTTGAAAACCGAATGTGGCCGATAAAAGGGTGGGAGGCCCTCTATGAGCACAGATTTTGACCAAAGTACCGCCTGGATCAGGCGCGCGCAAGGCGACATGAAAGCTTTTGTTGAAGGATTGGCGGCAAGGCTGGAGGGAGATATGCCCGGTCTGGTTGAAGTAGAAAGAAAAAAAGATGGTTTTTTTGCCAAGACCAGCCATGTCCATGCCATTACTGTTCACACCAACAATAACGATTATTTACTGACTCATGAGGGTGCGCATATCAGCACGGTTCGCGCCAAAACCGTGCGTGGCGTGGTGCTTAAACATGAGGATTTACCACTCGCTACATGGCTGGAAAGTCTGGTGAAAGACCTCGGTGATTTGTCCGGAGAAATGCAGGGAGCCAGCAATACATTGCACGATTTTCTCATGGGGTAACGGCAAGGAGGTACTATGTCCATTTGGGACAAGATCAAACACGGTATTGAGGAAGTCGCCCAGGACGCGCAGCGAGCGGCCGAAAATCTGGGTCATAACGTGAGCCAGGGCGTCCGTTCACAAACCCCTGAAGAAATGCAGCGTTATTCTGAATGGGAACAGGCCTTGCAGCAACGCCGCCTGCCCAATTTTGTTCAAAATCGCATGTTCGCGACCAGTCAGGGGCATCTTCCCTGGATCAGTACGGCCACTGCCGCAGAACTTCTTTTGCAACGCAGTCACGGGGTTCAGCCTATCGGTATGGTAACCGGAAACTGTTGGTATCACTTTGGTTATTCCTGGACCCAGGGACACTACGATGGCTGGCACACGGCGGTAGAGCGAATGCGCCTTGAAGCCATCGCTCTGGGAGCTAATGCGATTGTCGATGTGCGCATGAAAGTGCGGCATGGGGAAGGTGAGGATATGGATTATGGGGTGACCGGCACCGCTATCCGGCTAACCGGAATTCCCCCTGCCACCGCGCCAGTTATCGCTACTGTGTCAGCCCTGGAATTTGTCCGTTTGCTGGAAGATGGCGTGGTTCCTGTAGGTATTGCCATTGGCGCCAATTTTGACTGGTACATGCCCTGGATGGGTACGGTCGCCGATCAGGCTTCTCAGCAGGCACCTTTTGCGGCACGTTACTGGAATATGGAAATTACCGACCTTTCTACTTTTCAGGAAAATGTCCGGCGCCGGGCGCTTTATGATTTGCGCGAAGATGGCCGCAAGATGGCTGCCGGAGTTCTTGGACACACCAGTTATACCCAAATGTTTCGGGTACCTGCCGATCAGGACAACCCCGAACGTTTTCTATGCCGCCACATCAGTATTGGTACCGCCATCAGTTATCTGCCAAAAAACCCACCGCAACATGAACTGCTTGCCATGATATCACTGGCTGATCACCCCCTGACCAGTGCTACTGACTCCAAAAAGGATTTGATATGACCGATAGTACAGAACATCTCGCTCCCCATGCTGTAGAACGTCTGAAAGGACTGCGTTCGCAGGGCAGTCACGAAGGTATATTTACTTCGGATTTGTCCGTCAATGAGTTTGTGATGGTCCGCAAGGCCAATTTTGAGCCCTTGGGTCTGGTGGTCGGTTCGTGTATTTATCACATGGGAATCCAGTATGGAAACTGGAATCAAAACATGGAAATGGATGTGCTTTCTCAGGCCATGTATCAAGCCCGTGAGCTGGCTATCAGTCGCATGGAGCAGGAATCCATTTTACTGCAGGCCGATGGTATTGTGGGTGTGCGACTGGAAGTGAAGCGTATGGAATGGGATCAGGACATTCTCGAATTCATGGCGATTGGCACGGCCATCGCCCACCGCAGTGGCGCGTCAGGCTTCAAGGGGGTGGGCGGCAAGCCCTTTACCAGTGATCTGAGTGGTCAGGACTTCTGGATGTTGTTGCAGGCGGGTTACCGCCCCATGGAAATGGTCATGGGTTCCTGCGTGTATCATGTGGCACATCAAGGGCTGTTGAAATCCATGGGAAATGTGGGTCGCAATACGGAAATGGAACAATTTACCCAAGCCATGTATGACGCCAGGGAGCTTGCCATGGAACGTATGCAACATGAGGCGCAGGAAGCCCAGGCGGACGGCATTACCGGCGTTCAGCTTCATGAAGGCAGCCATAACTGGAAACCCCATATCATCGAATTTTTTGCCGTCGGTACCGCCGTGAAAGCCATGGAAAATGCCGATGCTCTGGTTGATGGCCTGAGCCCGCAACTGGTTATTCCGGTCAACGATTAAAGCGCGAGTCATTCGCAAGGAGAGTATTCAATGTCATTATTTAAGCATGCCTCAGAAATATTGCAGGGTAAGGTCAATCATTTTCTGAATAATGCGGAAGATCCTGCTGAAACCCTGGATTTATCATATGAAAAAATGATCACCAACCTGCAGGAAACCAAACGCCATCTGGCCGATGTGGTTACTGAAAAAGTGTCGCTGGAAAGTCAGATGGCACAAGCGCAAAAAGCCGCTGACAAGGCCGACGCAGATGCCAAGATGGCTCTGGGTGCCAACCGTGAAGACCTGGCCCGCGCCGAGTTGGCCCAAAAGCAGTCTGAATTGCAAAAACTGGCCAGTCTCAAGGAAGCGCATGATGCGGTGTCGGCTCAGTCCCAGAAGCTGCAGGATTATGAGCAGAAACTGCAGGATCATATTGAACAGTTCCGTACCCAGAAAGAAGTGACCAAAAGCGAAATGATGGCTGCCAAGGCTGAGGTCCAGGCTGGAGAATCATTGAGTGGTATCGGCAAGGGTATGGATGACGCCGGTGAGGCCATGCGTCGCGCCCAGGACCGCACCGCCCAAATGGAGTCCAAGGCAACTGCCATGGATGGCCTGATTGAGTCGGGTGCCCTCAGTGACCCCCTCGATACTCGCAGCCAAACCGATAAGGAACTGGATAAAGTACGCGCCAGTAGTGGCGTTGATGATGATCTCGCCCGTCTAAAGGCAGAAATGGCCAAAGAAAAGGCCGGAGGGGCATCCGGAGACAGTTCGGGAAATTCCTGAGCATTCGTGGCTGCTGCTGGCGCAACATATTGACCCCGGCCAGTGCAGTCGCTATATTACGCCCTCGTTGCGCTCGTAGCTCAGCTGGATAGAGCAACTGGCTACGAACCAGTAGGTCGGGAGTTCGACTCTCTCCGAGCGCACCAAATAAAACAGGCACTTAGCGTCATTTGCTAGGTGCCTTTTTTTGGCTAACGCGAGGCTAACATCAGAACGGCCCCAGCCAAAGAAAACCGCCTGCATTCGGAAATCAGCGGGTTACAACATTATCTGATTAACTGAAAATTGCAAGAATCAATGGAACGGGAATCCCTGCGCGATGCCGGGCGCAAATTGGTTCTGATCGCCGCCTAATAAACTGGAACCAAAGCATACCCCTTCTCTTGGTAGGCAATGGTAGAGATGAATCCACTTTCCACAGGCGTTACGCTCGGAATCAGCATGCTCGGAGATACGTCCATACCGTGTAGCGC
>NZ_JACKYY010000047.1:0-18964 GCF_015100075.1 Acidithiobacillus sp. HP-11 | reverse complement strand
GCGAAGAGCGGTCCGAGGACAACTCGGACCGCTCTTCGCTGGTTAAAGTGACTGTGGGCGCAACTCGCAAGGCTCGACTCCATTCATGCCCTCAACATGGAGCTATTTTATCATCATAAACCTTAAGTTTCACCAAGAATGCAACACTACACTAGTTACCCATTTTTGAGGATTGAGATGACAATCAGAAATTTCAGGTTTTCGGCAATCGGCATCATGTTGATGCTTATTCCTTTCACTCAAGCCTTTGCCCAGGACAACACGTCACTCATTGCCATGAGCAACCCCGCCAATCCGGGCGCCGTTGCTGATGCCTATCTGTCCCATGCCCGGGCCATCCGCAAGGCGGATGCACCCATCGTCCATCTGCTGAATCATTCTGCTTATACCCAGGCGGTACCCCTCCTCAAAAAAGCGGCGGCGGACAAGTACGATTTCTGGGCCGCTGACACGCTGGGTCAGTTGTATCAGGCCGGTTTGGGCGTTTCCGCAAACTCCCAGACCGCTTTTCACTGGTATCTGCAGGCCGCTGAGGCGGGAGATCGTTTTGCCCAGCGTCAGGTAGCCAATGCCTATCTCAATGGCTGGGGCGTGACCCGCAATCCCCAACGGGCGGCTTTCTGGTTTCGACAAGGTCTGATGGTTCCGCAAGTAGTCAATGCCGACTTCTGGTTAGGCAAAACCTATGCAGCGGGCAAACTCATGCCGAAAAATCCGACCAAGGCGGCCTGGTATGAAGGGCGCAGTCTTGCTCTGCTGAAACAACTGGATGCCGAGCACGTGGGCGCTGCCGCCTATGATCTCGGCATTGCCTACTGGCACGGCTATGGGGTCAAAAAAGACGCTCATCAGGCTGAACAGTATTTCCGACGCGCCCTGGCGGAGCACTACCCGCCAGCGGCCGCTGCCCTTCAACATCTTGAGGAGAAAAATACATGAGACGTCGCGATTTTTTGAAAAGCCTGGGGGCTGGTGCCACACTCACCGCTTTTCTGGGCAGTTCGGTAGCCCGTGCCGCCATGCTGCCCGCCCTGGGCCGTTCCGGGACCCTGGAAGATGTGGAACATATTGTGGTCTTCATGCAGGAAAACCGATCTTTTGATCATTACTTTGGGCATCTGAGTGGAGTACGCGGCTATAATGACCGCTTTCCGCTGAAGTTACCCGACGGTAAACCCGTCTGGTTTCAGGGGCGCATGGACGACCCGACCCGGCCCATTCTGCCTTTTCATTTCAATACCCGGAAAACTTCCGCGCAATTCCTTCAGGACCTGGACCATAGCTGGGCGTCTCAGCACGGAGCCATTGCGGGGGGCCTGATGAATGCCTGGCCGCTCAACAAGACCGACATGACCATGGGTTATTTCCAACGCCAGGACATTCCTTTTCATTATGCCCTGGCCGATCATTTTACCATTTGTGACCATTATTTTACTTCTCTTGCCGGGCCTACCTGTCCCAATCGCTGCATGCTGTTTAGCGGCTCCATTGATCCCGAAGGTCATCACGGCGGGCCCTATATTGATGATGACACCCATCTCTGGACCAAGGGCGTCAAACCCTTTACCTGGACGACATACGCCGAGCGCCTGCAAAAGGCAGGCATTTCCTGGCGCGTCTATCAGGAAGGACTCCACGAAGAAGATCATAATCCGATGACGGGGAATTTCGGGGAGAATGCGCTGCTGTATTTTCAGGCGTTTACAGACATTCCCGATAGTTCACCCCTGGCCCATCGCGCACGGCGACCAGGCGGGGTAGCGGCTTTGAGTGAAGACGTACTGCGTAATCGTCTGCCGCAGGTTTCCTGGATTGTGGTGCCCGCCGGTTATTCCGAACATCCCTCCTATCCACCGGCCTATGGCGCCATTTACATTGCCCGGGTGCTGGATGCCCTGACCAGCAATCCAGCGGTTTGGGGTAAGACCGTGTTACTCCTGGATTATGATGAAAATGATGGTTTTTTCGATCATGTGCCGCCACCCCAGCCTCCCACTCCGGTGCGACCCGGCAAGAGCACGGTGAGCACCGAAGGCGAAATCCACAATCGGATCAACCCGGACTGGCCAGTGCTCTATAGCGCCGACCAGCTGCCCTATGGCCTGGGACCCCGTGCGCCGATGATAACCATCTCACCCTGGAGCAAGGGTGGCTATGTGTGTTCGGAAGTGTTCGACCATACTTCCGTCATCCGCTTCATCGAGAAACGCTTCGGCGTCAGCGAACCCAACATCACTCCCTGGCGACGCGCCGTTTGCGGTGATCTGACTTCGGCCTTCGACTTCTCGCGCCCCGATGAGCGCAAGGTATCGCTGCCCAGTACCGCCAACTATGTGGCGACGGTACATCACGAATCCACCTTGCCCGCTCCGCAAGTGCCCACAGAACAGGCCATTGCCATAGATCCTCAAGAAAGTGGCCTGCGCAAACGGCGGCCCCTCGCATACGCCACCGCTGTGCGGCTGGAAGCAACGCATCAGGGAGTCCGTCTGCACCTGCATAACCCTTCTGAGTTGGGCGTCGTCTGCACCGCCTACTGGGATCACAGCCATCAACTTCCTCACCATTACACCCTGGGAGCAGGGGCCAGGCTGGAAGACGAGATGATGCTGCCCAAGAATCAGAAGCTCGCGCTCACGGTTTATGGTCCGGACAGCTATATCCGCAAGATTACGGGTGCGGGTCCTTCCACTTTGCACATTGATACTCAGGGAACCATGACTGGGGATATCCAGGTGCTCTTGTATAACGCCGGTGCCGATACCTTGCCCATTGAAGTAACGGACCCGGTGTACGGACAGGGTACTCGAAAAATCCAGTTGGCAGCAGGACAAACCCGGGAGCTGCACTGGAACCTGCAACCCAGTCATCACTGGTATGACCTGATGGTCTCCACCCCTCAGCACCGGTGGCAACTGGCAGGACACATCGAAAACGGGGACGAGAGCTTCAGTGATCCGGCCAATACCCAACCTGTTCTACTTTAAATCAACAGAACTTCCCGGTCGCATGGCTAGCGTGATGCATCTATAGTCTTTAAGATGCTTCACGCATCAGACAACATCCGCAAGAACAAGGTACCCGCACTATGCGTCTTATCCGTAGCTTCCTGAACGAACCATTTTTTAGGGATCGCTTACGGAGCTGGTGCGAGGGCATTCTGTATTGTATGACTCTCGGGATGCTTTTGAGTGCTCAAACAGCCTCGGCAGCGCCTCTGGACATGCTGTTTCACGACCCTTTTGATACTCAAGGATGGGTAAAGCAACCGCTGGGACAAAGCTGGCAAGATCGGCAACTACAGTTGCCCAAGGCGGCTCTGCCGGGCACGCGCACTTTCGTAAAACCCCAAAGCCTTGCCGCATTGACCAATTATGCACTGGCACACAACCCGCAAACCCGGGTGGCCTATGAGAATTTACAGGCCTCTGCGGCAGGGTTGGGTGTCGCTGAATCTGCCTGGTTGCCGAGTATTTCCCTGAGTGACACTGCAGCGCGTTCCCAGAGCAATACCACAGCGGGTTTTAGCATTCCCATCATCAACAGTAATTCGGCTTCTCTCAGCCTGAGTTATGTACTGCTGGATTTTGGGCTACGCGCCGCGCAGAAAGACGGGGCGCTGGCTCAGTTGTACATTTCCGGCTTTGATAACAATAGCGCGCTGACGAAAGTCGCTCTCAGCGTCACCCAGAATTACTACCAGCTCGTTGGCGAGCAGGCGCTGGTTCGGGCTTATGCACAAACAGTCACCGAAGATACTGCCAATCTGGATGCTGCGCGACTGAAACAGCATTCGGGTATGGCTACTATTGCCGATATTCTGCAGGCCCAGTCGGCTCTTGCACAGGCGCAGTCCCAATGGATTTCGGCCCAGGCTACCGTACGCTCAGATCAGGCCGCCCTGGCCGAAAGTTGTGGATTACCACCCGGCAATCCCATTCCGCTGGTACCGTTGAACACCCATCAACTACCCCCCGACATTACCCCTTCTGTGCACTCCCTGGTCCTTCATGCTACTCAACACAACCCCAATGTCATGGCGGCTGCCGCCCAGATTCTGGCCAGCCGTGCCACACTCCGGGAGGATCAGGCTCAGGGACTGCCGACCTTGAGCGCATCGGTTTCAGCCGGAAAACGCTTTCAGAACGGGCTGGAACCTTCCCAGAACTGGGCCATCGGTTTCAGTCTTAAAGTGCCGTTGTTTACGGGTTTTCATGACAGTTACCAAATTCAGGAGGCGCGGCGCCAGGAGCGTAGTGCTCAGGCCTCATTGAACCAGGAGACCCAAAGCATTGCCTTAACCGTGTATCAGGATTACCAGACCGTCATGGGTGCGCGCTCAGCGGCAAAAGCGGCACAAATCGCGGTCAAAAGTGCCCAGGCTTCGCTGGCTGCCATCCGTGCCCAATACAAGGTAGGACTTTCGACCATGCTCAATTTGCTGACTGCCCAGGCGACGCTGACGACTGCTGAACAGACCCGGATTCAGGATATGACGACGGCCTATGTGCAACTGGCTAATCTCGCTAACGCCTTGGGAATGATCGGGCTCCCCAACACGACCACAGGATTCCACTCATGATGCGCTCTCTGTCCGTAAGATCCCTGTTGCTTCCCGTTGCGGCAGCCCTGATCCTGGCGGGCTGCGCCCAGCACAAGCCCTCCCACAAAAATACGGCACTGCCGGTCGAAACCACGACGGTGCAAACCGGCAATCTACCCATTGTGGTCAATACCCTGGGGCAAGCCGTGGCATCCCACAGTGTCACCATCACCCCGCAGGTGAGCGGCATTTTGCAAAAGGTTGCCGTCCACTCGGGGCAAGTGGTTCAAAAAGGCCAGCTTCTCTTCCAGATTGACCCTGCCACACCCGCCGCCCAGGTGGCTGAAGATCAAGCCAATCTGCAGGGTGAAATTGCGCAGGAACAATATGATGATGCCCAGGTCAAGGCTTATGCACCGCTGCTCAGCAAGGATTATGTCACCCGTCAGACAGTCCAGCAGGCTCAGGCTCAGGCCAACACCGCAGCCGCCACCGTGGCCGCTGATCAGGCGGCACTGCAAGCCGCGCGCATTACTCTGACTGAAACCCGGATTACCGCACCCATCAGTGGTAGCGTAGGCATCCTGAGCCTCAAAT
Organism: Acidithiobacillus sp. HP-11; assembly: GCF_015100075.1. Lineage (NCBI taxonomy): Bacteria > Pseudomonadati > Pseudomonadota > Acidithiobacillia > Acidithiobacillales > Acidithiobacillaceae > Acidithiobacillus > Acidithiobacillus sp. HP-11. Next base: position 13,824 of record NZ_JACKYY010000047.1, on the reverse strand, counting down.
CCGGCAATCTGGTCACTGCCAACAGCACAGCACTGGTCACCATCAATCAAATTCAACCCATTTACGTGCAATTCAGCCTGCCTGAGGCCTATCTCGACGATTTACATACCGCCATCAGCAATCACTCCGGCAAAGTAGCAGTCTGGGATGAAAATCATCAGACCCGGATTGGCACCGGGACAGTCACGGTGATTGATAATACGGTCAACACGGCTTCCGCAACGGTCACTGCGCGCGCTACCCTGAGTAATCAACCAGCCCGACTCTGGCCTGGTGAATATGTGCAGGTAGAGTTCACCGCACGCGAACTCCATCATGCTCTCATTATCCCCGCAACCGCCTTACAGCAGGGCGTCTCCGGCCCTTATGTCTATACCATAAAAAAAGACAAGGCCATTATGCAGGCCGTGCAATTTTTAGGGCAAAACGGTAAGCAGGTGGCCATCGCCGGGAGCCATTTATTGGGAGAAAGGGTAATTGTGGGGGCACCGACCCGACTTCATCCCGGTTCTGAAGTGCGCGTGATCAAGTCATGAATCTATCAGAACCCTTTATTCGCCGCCCCGTCGCCACGACGGTACTCGCCGTAGCAGTAGCCCTGCTGGGTTTGTTTGCCTATCTGCAATTACCCACAGCTTTGCTGCCTAACGTCAGCTTTCCGATGGTGATGGTCACCGCAGAACTGCCGGGAGCCAGCCCCAAAACCATGTCCAGCGCGGTAGCCACCCCACTGGAAAGGCAATTTGCCAGCATTCCCGGTCTCAACTCCATGAGTGCCGTCAGCCAAAACGGGGTTACCCAGATCACCCTGCAGTTCGATCTCAGCAAATCCGCGCTGGGGGCCACCCAGCAGGTGTCCAACGCCGTTTCCCAGGCCCAGCATTTTTTACCACCAGGTATGCCCGAGCCACCTTCGGTCCGGCAAATGAATCCTTCGGCCCAGCCCGTGTTTTATATTGGCATGTCCGCGCCCAACATGCCGCTCTATGAATTGGACAAGTACGCGCAAACCAAGGTCAGCACGGCATTATCCGGCATATCCGGGGTATCTGACGTACAAATTTACGGGGCACAAACCTACGCCGTGCGCATTTATGTGAATCCTTTTGCCCTTTCTGCCCGGGGTCTGAGTCTGCAGGCTGTACAAAGCGCCCTGGGTAATGCCAATGTCAATCTGCCCGGTGGCACCCTGGATGGGGGCGATCAGGCTTTCGCCACCCAGGTACATGGTCAGTTACATACCGCAAAAGCCTACAACCATCTGGTTCTGGCCTACGAAGGCGGACAGGCGGTGCCCCTCAGTGCGGTTGGCAAGGCCGTCAACAGTACCGAAGATAACCAGCAGGAGACCTGGATCAACAAAACGCCGGGCATTGTTCTCGCCGTAACACGGCAGCCCGGCAGCAATACCGTAGAGATTTCCAACAAAATCCGCGCCCTGTTGCCGCAACTGCAGGCGGCCATGCCCGGCGGGGTGCATCTGACCAATGTTTTCGATCTGGCCGATTACATTCGCGCGGCAGTACACGAAGTGTTGATGACCCTCATCCTGGCCAGCATTCTGGTAGCTGGTGTCATGTGGCTGTTTCTGCGCCGCCCCTCGGCCACCCTCATCGGTGCGGTCGCCATACCCCTTTCCCTGCTGGGCACCTTTCTGGTCATGATGCTGCTCGGTTTCAGCATCAATACCCTGACCTTGCTGGCCCTGACCCTTTCCGTGGGTTTTGTGGTGGATGATGCCGTGGTGATGCTGGAAAACATCAACCGACATATCGACCGGGGTGAAACCGGCATGACTGCCGCCCTCAATGGCAGTCGGGAAATCAGTTTTACGGTTCTGTCCATGACCTTGTCGCTATCCATCATTTTTCTGCCGCTGATTTTCCTGGGGGGCTTTGTCGGTCATTTATTCTCGGACTTCGGGGTCAGTATTGCTGTGGTCATCCTGATTTCCGGAATGGTCGCCCTGAGCGTTACTCCCATGCTCTGCAGCCGTTATCTCAAACCCAATCATGCTCACGCCCTGACTGATCTGCATGATACGGGTCACTTACCTGAAGACGGAATTTTTCAGCGCTTTTTCAAGGACAGTCGCGATTTTTATATTCGCACCCTGAAAGTTGCCCTGCAGCATAAATACTGGATGCTGGCCCTGGCCGGACTTGCGCTGGCGGGTAGCGTCTGGCTGATCATGATTGTTCCCAAGGCTTTTCTACCCAGCCAGAATTCGGGCATGATCAATGCCAACATTGAATACCCGACCGGGATGACTTTTGCTGAAGTCAGGCATGAGCAGTCAGAAATCGCCCGGATTGTGAAATCCAATGCCCGCATTCAATCGGTGGTGTCTTCGGCAGGCCAGGGTGCAGGAGGTTTTGGCAGCCGCAACTCCGGCCATATGTTCATCCACATTCGCAGTGGATATGCGCCACAGACGGAAAACATCATTGTGGATCTGCAGCGCGCCACCCGTCGCTTCCATAATGCCCAGATTGTTTTTCAGGGACCGCAAAGCGCCCACTCGGGAACCGCCAGCGGCAATGGCAGCTATATTTATGAACTCATGGGCAGCAACTGGACAGATCTGAATGCGGCCACGCTGAAAATGACCGAAGCGCTGCAAAAGCTTCCGCAACTGAATTCCGTCAGTAACAGCCTGGAAAACAATAATCCGCAGGTCACCATTCATATCAATCGTGCTCGTGCCACAGCTTTGGGGGTCACCCCGGCCGCCATCGAAAACACCCTGGGTCTGGCCTTTGGCGGACATGAGGTGGGAACCATTTACGGGGCCAGTAATCAATATGAAGTAATTATGGAACTTGAACCGCGCTATCAGAAAAATATCAACGCCTTGTCCACCCTGAGCGTGCCGGGGGCGGGATCAACGCTGGTTCCCCTTTCTGCCGTAGCCAGTTTTCATTATGACGCAGCCCCCCTGAATCTGATGCAGCACAATGGCCAGCCCTCCACCACCATTTCCTTCAATCTGGCTCCCGGGGTGCAGCTCGGTTCGGCCATCAGCGCCCTGCAGCATACGGCTCACCAAGTCCTGCCCGCAGGCATTGTCGGACATCTGGGCGGTAATGCCGCGCAATTTCAGTCTGCCTTCAAATCTTTGCCTTTTTTATTGCTGGCAACGGTGTTGCTGATTTACGTGGTCCTTGCCATATTGTATGAACATTTCCTCCATCCCCTGACGATTTTGACGGCTTTGCCGCTGGCGGCTTTCGGAGCGCTGCTGTCTTTGGTCATTTTTCATGAGCCGCTGGATTTATACAGTTTCATCGGCATCATCATGTTACTGGGGCTGGTCAAGAAAAACGGGATTATCCTCGTTGACTTTGCCGTCAGTCGGCGCCGTGACGGCGAAGATGCCTACAATGCCATTATTGATGCCTGCACCATTCGTTATCGGCCGATCATGATGACTACTTTTGCCGCCATTCTCGGGGTGCTGCCCATAGCCATCGGCTTTGGCGCCGGTGCCGGAAGTCGGGTACCCCTGGGTATTGCCGTGGTTGGCGGTCTGATATTTTCCCAGTTTCTCACCCTGTATATCACGCCCGCTTTTTATTTATGGTTTGACGGGCTCTCCTGGCCACGTCGCAAACGGACGCAAGCCGTTGCGTTGAATCCCGATCTCTCATAAAGGTAACTCATCCATGCTTCTTCTGAAATCTGTCCAGCGCGCTCTGATGGTTCTTGGTGGGGCAGGCCTGCTAAGCGGCACTTTACTGGGCAGCCTGGCCCAGGCCGGGACGACGGTTTCTGGCAACAGCAACGCGCCTTTTATCCCGATCAATGAAAAGCAGAGCGGAACGCCCCTGCGGATTCTCAAAAACCATGTCAATGTTTCGGTGCAATCCAGCGGACTGTTTACCGAGCGCGATCATCAGGTGCTGGAACTTCTCAATCCGGCCCTGGAAACCATGATCAATCCCTACCAGATTCAGTATTCTGCCGATATGGCCAAGCTGCGGGTGCTGCGCGCCTGGGTCAGCACGCCCGGTGGCCAAAAATATGTCGTACCAGCCAGTGCCATTTTTGTGCGCCCGGAACCGATGGCTGCCGGAGCCCCCATGTATAGTCATGCCAAGGTGCTTTCCATCGTTCTGCCGAAATTGGGCAAAGACGATCAGCTTCATATCATCACCGAAAAAACCCAGACCACGCCCTATTTTGCCGGACAGTTTTCGCAAATCTGGGAAATGCCGGTCAGTCAGTCTGCACGCAACTTTCGTATTGATATCACCGCACCACGCAGCATGCATTTACGGGCCGCCCACACCGGCAACTGGATTGTTTCGCAGCGCACTCAGGGCCAGTTGATTCATATCAGTGCCCGTATGGCGGTACACCACGCGCGTTATCCGGGACCGAGTACTGTAGACGAAAGCCAGTTCAGCCCGCTTTTTGAGGTCAGCACTTTTCCCAGTTGGGCAGCCGTCGGCAAGGCCTACTGGTCACGCGCTGCCGACAAGGCGGCAGTCACCCCCATTGTCCAAAAAACCGCCAATACTGCGAGCCATGGACTGCAGGGCTGGGATGCAGAAAAAGCCCTGTATACCTGGGATTCCCACCATATTCGTTATGTGGGTCTGGAACTGGGTGTCGGCGGTTATGTGCCCATCTCGGCCAGCAAAACCCTGGAAACCCGCTATGGAGACTGCAAGGCCCACGCCACTCTGCTGCAGGCGCTTTTCAATGCCAAAGGCTTCAAACTTTATCCAACACTAATCAACTGGAATAATGTTTTTACCCTGCCGCCGCTGCCCACCCCTTTCTGGTTTAATCACGCCATCGACTACGCCCCGCAGCGCCATATTTTTCTGGACAGTACCGGGACTTACGAAACACCGGGGCAGCTGGCTATTGGTGAACGCGACAAGCCCAGCATTGTCACCGGTCCGCATCCCCGGGTAGTGACCACCCCTGGTGCCGAGCCCGATGCCAATCAGTTGGACTATGCAGCCGATCTGACCCTGCAGCAAAATGGTGACCTGAGCGGGGTTGCCAAGATGCAGACCAAAGGCTGGTGGGCCTGGATGTATCGGCAAACCTTCGCCTCCATTCCTCCATCAGCCTATCACCGGGTCATGAATACCCTGCTGCTGCCGGATGGAGGCGGGAGTGGCACCTTTGTGCCAGGCAATCCGGATATTCTCGATCAGCCCTTTGCCGTGACTGCGCATTGGCATACTGTGGCTTACACCCATGTTGGCGATCATATCAGTTTTCCCATTCCCTCCGGCCCCTATCTGACCCCCGGCCTTTCCGCCACCGCCCGACCCATGGAAGCATTGACCCGGGTCATTGGCCCGCTGCAGCGTCAACATCCCGTCACCACGTATCTCGGTGGCATTCACTGGACAACGACTATTCATCTGCCATCTGGTTATCAGGTGCAATATCTACCGCCCGCACAGCAGCTCCATAATCAGGCGGGAAGTTTCACTTATAACCTCACCCTGCAAGAACACAGCGTCATCGTACACTACACACTGCAACTCCAGCGGGTCGTGTACAACCCTCAGCAATATCCGGCCTTGCGCACGCTCCTGAAACTGGATTATGCCGCGCAGCAAAGCCCGATTATCCTTGTTCGCCAATGAGTTCAGGAAACCTGCATATGACCCGTCATCTCACTCCCAAAGCGGCTTTATTGACTGCCGGTTTTATCCTGCTGACTGTCAGCGCCAACCCGGCTTTTGCCCGGGAACCCGCCCAGGTGAATTATCAGGTGTTACTCCTGCGTCAGGAACTGAGCGTCCAGAAAAACGGTGCCTATACCGACAGCATTGACCGGGTGATTCAACCGCTGACCATGGCTGGCGTACAGTCACAATCCCAGATGCAAATTGGCTATCCAGCTAACTTTGCCCGGGTGCACATACTCGAAGCTTATACGGAAACGGCCTCGGGCGTTAAACATCCTGTCCCGGCCGATGCCATTTATACCCAATCCAGCCCGGATGCCCTGAGTGCCCCTTTTTTAAGTGATGGTCGCATCCAGAGTGTGGTCTTTCCGGCGGTAGCGCCCGGAGATACGCTGCACATCCGCTACACTATCCACTATGATCATCCCTATTTGCCGGGTATCTACGCCATCAGCACGCTCCTGGCCCCCAATGTGCCTGTCAGCAAAGCACAAATCATTTTGCACACCCCTGCCGCGAAAAAACTCTATGCCGCCCAGCAAGGGGATGCCTGGCATGCCGTGTCCATCAGTCCCGCTAAAGATGCGGCCAGCCGGTCTTTTGAAACCAGCCTCAGTAAGGTTTCCTACCCACCACTGGGTAGTCCGGCACTGACCCAATATGCACCCCTGGCGGTGATTTCGACGGCAGAACACTGGACTGAAGTCGCCAAAGCTTACAATCAGCTTGCTACCCCAGCCATGCAAATGACCCCGGAATTGCAAAAAGCCGCTGAACATATTGCGCATGGGACAACAGGGCTGGATGCGGTCAAAGTCATTTATCACTGGATGCAAAAAAACATTCATTCGGTATCCATCAACTACGCCAATGCCGGCTTTACGCCACCCAGCGCGAGCAGCACCCTGCAACGCGGAGTCGGCGACAGTAATGCCAATGCGGTATTACTCTGCACCCTGCTAGGCGCCCTCCATATTGAAGCAGTACCGGCCATGATTTCCACCTCTGCGCGCTTTCACCCCTATCCTGCTGTGGATCCCTTTGCCTTTGGTCATTTTCTGGTGTATGTGCCCGCTTATCATTTATTTCTGGATCCCACTTCGCGCTATGCCGGCATCCATAGTTTGCCCCTGGAGGATGCGGGCCGACCGGTGCTCATTACCGGAAAAAATCCACGCATGACGCAAACCCCTTTGCCCGATCTCAGCTTGCCGCTCATCGACAAACATAGCCAACTCCGCCTGAGCGCCTCCGGCACCATGCACGACCAGACCGTCGAAATACGCCGGGGTTACGCCGCCCAGGATATTCGCTCCGCCCTGATGGGCAGCAAGGGACGCATGTTGATGAAAGGATTGCGCAACGGTTTTTATGAACAGGGAGATCTGGGGCAACTGGAAAGCATTGCTTTTCAGAACCGGAAAAAGCTCGACCAGCCTCTGGGCCTGAAAACCAGCGCCGTAAAAAACGGCCTGTTTATACCCGGTCATAGTGTCGCCATGATCCTGCCCACGGATACGTCCATGGCCAAGCCTCTGCAGGCCTTTACTGCAGAGAGCGTCCGCACAACACCGAGTCTGATCAATCCCAGCTATACGCAATCAGATATTTCCCTGAAATTGCCGCAAGGTTATCAGCCCGCCTATTTACCGAAAAATATCGACGTACAGACATCCGTTGGAAGCTATAGCATTCACTACGCACTGTCCGGACAAACCCTCAAAATTGATCAGCGGCTGAAGCTGCCGGAGTTTGTGATCAGCGCGAAGGACTACCCGGCCTTGCACCAACTGGCGATATTGAGCTCCAGCAGTACCCGCGAGGGGTTACTGCTGGTGAAAGGATTCACTAAACGCTGAAATCCTTGGGTTGCTGATCCCAGTCAAAAGCACCCAACAGATCATAAGCATCCCGATCGCGATGATTGAGGGGATCGAGACCGAAACGGGTTTCAATAAATTTGAGAATGCTGGCGGTACTGGCCAGATGATGATCCACCAGGCCACTCCGCGCCCATGGGCTGATCAACATGGCGGGAATACGGGTTCCAAATCCGTAATCATCCACCACTTTCGGAGGTAACGAATCCCAAAAACCACCCCCTTCATCATAAGTGATAAATATGGCGGTTTTATCCCAGGCTGGCCCATCAGCCGCAGCGCGCACCAGTTGCTCCACCCATTCCATACCATAAGCGGGCGCACTATCCGCCGGATGTTCATCATGGGATGCTGTAGCTTTTAAAAAAGAAACCGATGGCAACTTGCCGGCACGCGCATCCGCCAGAAAATCATCACTATCCCGAATATGACCTGCCTTAACATAATCCGGCCAACGCGGGTAATACTGGAAAGGATTATGATGGGCAACATATAACTGGCTGGTATCAATCACTGCCGAACCATCTCCCGGTCCGAAAGCCGTTTTCAGCGCCCAGGGTTTTACTTTATTCCAGTTTTCGTTGTACCAGGCCCAGGAAACCTTTGCCGCATCCAAACGATCACCAATATTGTCATACGTCTGCGCTGCTGGCGGCGGCGAAATTTTCAGCTCTTTCATTCTACCTGCGTCCGTAGGACCTTGAATAGGCGCCAGATCATTCACCATGATTTTCCGATGATCATAAGGCAAATCGAAAAATCCATGTTCCAGACCGGCTTCACGCGGATCGAAGGGTGCACAAATATCCGCTGTAGCCTGAGGATTGATGCACGAACGCGCGGCGACGAGATACAGGGCATTGCCCGTACTACCACCACTCATTGCCTGATAAAAATGGTCAAACAAGGTGTATTTATGCGCCACGCGATGATAAAAAGGAAGATCTTCTCCCGTATAGTGCCCCAGAACAGGGCCACTGGGACGGGCCAGATCAAAAGCCATCTGCTCTGCCGACATTTTCCTGAATTCATCACGGTGCAAATGGGTTTTGCTACCCCCGGCCAGGGCTACAAAACGGTCCATTTTCCCATTATTGACTTCTGCCATCATCCGAAAGAAACGATGCCTTGGATCCCAGTTGACGTTGCCCTTGGCTGGAATATATGGTGCCAAATGAAAGGGCTTATTAGCCAGTTGCACATTCTGAAAACCGGGAATATCCAGGGGCAAAGGTAAGTTACCATAGGGAATTCCGGCCGGATTTTTCTGGAGACCATTGAAGCGAGGGTCCAGATTTCCTGATGAATCCAAGAGATTAATGACTTTTTGACCATTCTTGGGTTGAAAAGTCCCAAAATAATGATCAAAACTGCGATTTTCCTGAAAAATGACAACCACATGCTCAATTTTTTTGCGCAGGATGGTTTTTTCATCCACACCAGCCGCATGGGCTATACCCATTAATTTGGGTGCGGAAACTACTGCTGCACCACCTAACCCCAATTGCTTCAAAAACTGCCGACGATTCTGACGCTCCATCATATATTCCTCATCAAAAAGAGAGAGTTTGTTATTCTGGTGGTTTAATTCAGTATATGAATTTTTTCAGCACAATTTCCCTTGCGGCCCTTTTCAAGACTGTCCGGGGCAGGGAAATCATTAACTTTATCTTTGTGAATGGTAATCCAGGCTTGGGTCAAAATATCACCTTGATGCTCCAGTTCATGGGTATGACGGCCGGGCGTCTCGCAACGGAGTTCCAGCGCATCCGCATTTTTCACTTTGAAGCTTTTGGCAAAGGCTTTGAGAATAGCATTGCGCTCCACCCATTGCCCGCGATGCTCACGAATAAAGGCCGTGAACGAGCTGGCGTTGAGTTTATCCAGCAAATCCAGCTCCTTGGGGAAAAACTGTTCGGGCGTTTCGCCGAAGCAGGCGACATGCTTGTAATACTCATGGCGATCCAGACAAATATTGGCCATGGGCATGTGTGCATACAAACGCTGATGCAGTGCAGCCGGTAAATTCAGAGCCGGATTGGCACAACTATCCTTTGGCAGGGTATGGCCCGGGTTATACCAGTAACAGCCGTAATGCCACCAGGTCGGGCCATTCATTCCGGAGGCAATGAGGGATTGGGGGCGGCTCGCCCACAGCCCATGCATGGTCCACTCCTGGTTAATTTTTGCGTCCGGGGACAAATCCTTGCAGGCAGCACCCGCATTGGTCCAGGTCGCGCACACGCCGGGATGCCACATGACCGCAAAAGTATAGTGGTTGAAATTCTGCATACCCTGGGGAACGTCTGCCGCTGCCAGCGAAGATGACAGACCAGTCCCAACAAGACCGAGAGATAAAACTGAAGCTTTTATGACTCGCAAAATATTCACTGGCAAAATGCTCCCCGAAAAATAGTGTTCATATTAACTGGAGTGGCTGGACAAATGTACTTCAACCGTAAAGTTGGTTGCATGCTTGGGCATGTTTTTCGTGAAGGGCGGATAGTTACCCTCTTTCACGGATTGCAGAGCCGCCTTATCAATCGGTTGCACACCACTGGACTGGGTGATTTTGGCCCAAAGCAGTTGTCCGGAAGGGGTCAACCGGAAAGTGATGACTGACGTACCACTTAAGTGCATCAGGCGCACGGCCTCAGGCACATGGGCATCGGCCTGAACCTGGGCACGTACCATGGCCGCATAGCGCGCCAATGCTGCCTGCCGCCCCGCCATACTGGGAGCCGGAGGGGGCGGCGGCGGCGCAGGTGGTGTTACCGGTGGCGCCGGCGGTACGACTGGAGCAGTCGGCAACGGCGTCTTGGCCATCAGCGGCTTGGGCGCCGGAGTATGATGGACCACTGGACGCGGTTGGGGGATAGGTTTGGGCCTCGGCACCGGTACCGGCTTGGGTTGCACCACTGGTTTGGGCGGCGGCGGAACCGGAATGGGTTTAGGCTTAGGCGGCGCCGGATGCACCATATGAATAGCGATGATTTTTTTCACCACCGGCTTGGGCGGTGGCGGCGCCGAGCTGATCCACAGCAGGCCTGCCAGCAGCGCAATTTCCATAACCGCCCCCACCAGCAGGGCCTTACCAAAATGCCCCTCAGACTTATCAGGCCCTTGGGGCGACCAGGAAGGATTTGTCACCATGGTATTCATCATTTAACCCTCATCGAATGACATTGCCCGGAAATGTACCGAAGCACCATGCCGGGCAATGGCTTTCAAATAGCGCCGCAAATCCTTTAAAAGAGTTACGGCGCGAACAAATAACGGCTTAGAAATTAGCCGTCAGGCTTACATAAAAAGTTCTCGGTGCCCCGGGCAGACCAATCAGATCGCCCTTGGTGTTGGGTCCGTAAGTTCCACCACTGCTGATATATTCATAACTGTTGTAGCGGTTTCCAAGCACATTGAGCAGATCCACATCCACGCCCACATTCCTGAAATAAGCCATGTGCATGGGAATCTTGCTGTGCAAAGCCAGGTTCAGCAAAGTATAAGAGGGCAGTTTTGCCGTAGCTGAGGGTGACTTGGTGATACTGTCATACAGGGACTGGGGTCCGGTGTACTGCACCCAAATACGCGGTTCCAGCAAAATACCGTCAACGAAACTTTTGGTATAGGCACCAATATTGAAAGTTGCATCCGGGACATTGGCAACTGGCAAACCATCATAACTTTTACCTTTCACGGTATAATTACTGAAATACGCTTTCTGGAACGACAAATTGGCAAAGGTGTGGAGCCAGTACAGTGGATTATCCACAGCATAAATATTGACGCCTTCATAATCCGAAGTGCCGTCGGCATTGATCACATCACCATTGGTCAAAGTAATGGGAAGATACTGATTGGAGAAGCGGGTGAAGTACCAGTTGGCACTAAACAGAAAATGATGCAGGTAACCATCATGCGCCACGTGGACCTTGAAGCCGGCCTGATAATTCTGTCCCTTTTCCAACGAAAGCGAACTGGCTGGGATAGCCTGGAAAGGACCACCGCCACCACCGAATGCAGGTGTCTGATAAGCCTCACTATAACCTGCAAACAACGCCAGATGATGAATAGGACGCCAGCTGATATTCACCGAAGGTTCCACCGCACTCAGGCTGCGAGAATCCGCAGGGAGTATAGCCTGATTACCCTTAGGATACAATTGACTCGACTCCGGGAAGGTTTCCGTTGTAAAAGGCGTATAATTCATCTGAAATTGTTCTACGCGAACTCCTGGAGTAATATCCACAGAGGATATCGGATGAATTTTATCCTGGAAGAAAGCCGCCACATCAGTCACATCCAGAAAGTCGCTCCGGTACTTGTCATTGGGAACAAAACGCGTGGCATAGTAGGGTGCATATTGGCTGTAGAAGGCATTTTTAGAGTTGTCTCTGGATTTGATAAAATAGCCACCAAATCCCAGCTTGTTATAGGGCAACTTGCTATCAAACCAGAGCTTATCCCCGTAAGTTTCACTGTGGGGATCATTATACTCATTAGTATTGGGTGCACCGACTGCATAGGAAACATAACGATTGTGCAAACGGTGTCCATAACGATACCAGATGTCATTATGCAGCCAGGTCGCGGCACCAATATCCACGTTCAGCTTGTTGTAGAACATCCAGGTGCTGTTACTGTCAATTTTGTAGGGTACAGCATTGTAAAAACCAGAGGTCTGCTGGCTATACAGCGGGCCCGGTATAGGCTTACCGGTAGTATTATTGAAACCGTTGATAGTCGTGCCCGATGCCGCCGATACCGGTATATCATAAGGCTTGTAGGCTGAACCCTTGGCCAAATAGGCTCCGAAACTGTCATCGCCCCGGCGGAAGCGCTTGCGAATCTTGAAGAACCAGGCATAGCTATTGCTCGGCAAAACCACTCCAGAAGGACTGAGTAAACTGGTTCCGGATGGTACGCCAAGGAAACTGTTACCGCTGCTCACGCCGCCCGCGAGAACCGCTGAAAAACCATCAAAATTACCGGTACGCACATCAAAGTGAATATTCTTGAAATCATTACTTCCGTAACTCATACCAATACTGGCACCAGGTTTGTTGGTCGGCTGGATCGGCACAAAATCAATACCACCTCCAATATTGTTGTACCAGCGATTCTCAGGATTACCAGGGCCATAGGTGACATGAATGCCCTGGATCATGGAAGGCTGATTGACTTGGGGAGACTGCCACAACCCGGTAGCCGGATTATTCATGGGGATACCATCAAAAGAGATGGCAATGCTGTGTGCGGCCTCAGATCCCTTGGGATTACCCCAGCCTTGTTTAATACCATCTATGCTGATCTGAGCCTTGGCAGCGCCCGTCCCATAACTGGCCAAGGTACTCACCCCGGGAGCAAAATTCAGCATTTGCGCACCGCCGGCACCTGGTCCTGCTGCTTCAATTTCTTTTCTGCCTAACACTTTTGAAGAAATGCCTGACTTGAAAATATGCTTTTGCTTGGGTAATTCTGGCGTATGCTGCGCATAAGCAGATTGTGTCACCACATTACTGGAAACTTCGCCTACAGCAATGCTTTGCTGATTGGTTTTGTGTCGTACCCGTGCGCTGCGCGTCTGGGCGGTCACCCCCGCATGGGCCAGTGGTATCAAGCCCAAGATGCCGGTAGCGGCCAAGGCAAGGGTTAATGGACGCATATTTGTTTTACGGTACATTTTTTATAACTCCTTAATGTTAGGAAAAAGTTTGTTCAAGAACTTTTTGCCGCTATCCCGATATCACTCACCCCCGCCTTCTGGCAGCGGTCCATGACATGAATGAAATCCTGAAAGGGCACGCCCCTGTCAGCGGCGATGGTGATCTGGGTCTTGCCGGGGTCGCCGTCGCTGGCGAGCATTTTCTCCAGACCATCCAGGTCGTAATGATGACCCTTGACGTTCACCGACCCGTCTTTCTGAATGTTGATGGTGAAATGTGGACGCGGCAGACTCTGGGCTTCACTGGAAGTGGGCAACTGCAGATTGAGGCCCTTGTCGGGAATCATCTGCAGGGTGATCATGATGAAAAACACCAGCAGGAAGAGCATGATGTCAATCATTGGAATGATTTCGACCCGACCCTTTTTCTGCTCGAAATAGCGTCTTTCCATTATCCTGCCCTCGCCACGGCCACCGCTTCAGCATTGGGGCGGCCTTCGGTGTCAAAGGTCACGACCGGCTGACCATCCATGCGGTTGATGAGCATGGTTTTCACCGAGTCCAGTTGCAGCAGAATCATGCGCACCTGATTGTTGAAGGCATTAAAGGTCAACAAGCC
>NZ_JACKYY010000051.1:0-16871 GCF_015100075.1 Acidithiobacillus sp. HP-11 | reverse complement strand
GCCATATCGTCAAGGGACGGACCAGTTTTGCCTTCTCCGATGTCCGCAAACTGATTACAGATGAAGCTCTCTCCAGCCATTTTCTGGGACTTTGGCCCCATCTCTGCCAACCCCCTCATAAATCATTCACTCAGATGCTCATGCGTATGGTGGCGTAGCATGCGGCGACTTATTCCTCATGAAAATCGGTGAAACTTCAGTTTTGATACTCTGGCGCATAAATATGGAAAAATCGGCGGTTATGCGCACATTGCCACCCTGGTCAAACGGTATCGGGAGCAGGTGGGCAAAAAAGCCATTCTGCTGGATGGCGGCGATGCCTGGCAAGGATCTGCAACCAGTCTTTGGACCAAAGCCGAAGATATGGTGGGCGCCCAGAACCTGCTTAAAGAAGACTACTTTGTCGGCCATTGGGAGTTTACCTATGGTGCAGACCGGGTTGAGTATCTGCTCAAGCATAAGCTCAAGGCGAAATTTCTTTCCCAGAATGTGTTTACGATTCCATGGGATGAACCCGTGTTCGACCCCTACGACATTCGCGAAGTGAGCGGACGGAAATTGGCTATTATTGGCCAATCATTCCCTTTTACACCTATTGCCAACCCCGCTTATTTTGTTCCTAAATGGTCTTTTGGCATTCATCCCGGACACATGCAGAAAATGGTGGATGAATGTCGACAAAAGCATAAAGCCGATATTGTTGTAGTACTTTCCCACAATGGCGCAGATGTCGATAAAAAAATGGCATCTCAGGTCAATGGTATTGATATTATTCTTGGTGGGCATACCCATGAAATCATGGGACCACGTCCGGTGAAAATCAATAATACCTTGATTATTAATACCAGTACCAATGGTAAGTTCCTCGCCCGCTTTGATCTGGATGTGGGTAAAGGCAAACTCAATGGCTGGCGTTTCAATTATCTTCCCATCATTTCAAATATGATTCCGGAAGACCAGGAAATGGCTGATTATATTACCAAAGTACGTGCACCCTATGCCAAGAAACTGGCTGAGCCTTTGGCCGTTACCGAAAGTCTCCTGTATCGCCGGGATAATTTCAATGGAACTTTTGATCAGATTCTCTGTGACGCGTTGCGTGAAGAAATGGATTGTGAAGCGGCGTTTTCTCCGGGATTCCGCTGGGGTTATTGCAAACTCCCGGGGGAGACCATCACCATGGAAGATGTCATGGGGCAGACGGCCATCACCTATCCTCAGGTGACTGTCACTGAATACACCGGCGCCGAGCTGAAAAATGTGATGGAGCAGGTGGCCGATAACTTGTTTAATCCCAATCCCTATTATATTCAGGGTGGGGATATGATTCGGGTGGGTAATATCCAATACACCATGAACCCCGGTGAAACCATCGACAAGCGTATTACCGATTTGCGGGTAGGTGGCAAAATGGTTCAGGCCAACAAGCGCTATAAAGTGGCTGGTTGGGGCGCCATGCAAAAGGTGGAAGGGACGCCGGTCTGGGAAATTTTCGCCAAATGGTTGCGGTCTAAAAAGACCGTGTCGGCCAACCCGCGTGACTTACCGGTGCTCACTAAAAACATGGCCGGTAATCCAGGAATTGCATTTCCCAAAGAATACGATCTCTAAAAGATTTTATGAGTTTGGGTTTGATTGGGAGTCGAGCCGATTATGCGTAGCTTAGCAGATCTCAGTATGGCTGAAAAAATCATGCATACGGGTTTCATTTTTCTGGTTGGTTTGGGTCTCCTAGTTGCGGAGGCCTACACCTATGTCACCCATGCAGGACTGGATGGTAAGCCGGGTATATCTGTTCAGGATGTAGCTATGTCTTACTATGGAAATCGCAAGTCCAGCAAGTTGCAGGAAATGTTACCAGCCATGATGCCCATGGCGCATGTGCCCGTCAGTGAGCGGCCTAAAATGGTGCAGGCCGTCAACCATTGGATTGCCAATGGCGAAACCCGCAATGATTATGAACAGGAGGTCAAGCCATTAATTAATGGCTCATGTTTGAAATGTCACACCATGGGTATGCCAAATATTGGTACATACAAACTGCTTAAAGCTAAGGCTCATGTGGATATGGGGATGCCTTATTCAGAGATGTTGATGATGGGTATGATCCATTTGACCACATTGGGTGTCATTTTCTGGATTGCGGGCTGGATATTCAGTAAGGCACGTTTTCCGCGTGTTCCTAAATATTTGATGATTGGCGTACCGTTTTTCGCCTTTTTCCTGGATTTTGCAGGTTGGTTCCTGACCAAGCAGGATCCTAATTGGGTCTGGTTGGTATTAATTGGAGGGATACTGTCCTGTCCACTGGTATTGGTTGGTATGGCCATCAGTTTATATCAGATCTGGTTATTTCCCCGCCAGGAGGAAGTACCACCCTTGTGAGAGAAAATTTATGCTAGAAACCCAAGCCAGCGTTTTTACCGAGCCCTTGAGCTTCCGGATTATTTTTCGGGTTCTGGGCTCCATGCGCCTGGCGGTCCATTTACTGCTATTTGTCGCCATAGCCTCAATCATTGGCACTATTCTGCCGCAGCAGGAAGTGTATACAGATTACCTGCATCAATTCGGTACCTTCTGGTTTACCGTATTTGGCAATCTCGATTTGTATGATGTTTATCGCTGTGGATGGTACATGGGGATTGTCGCCTTTTTGATTGTCTCGACGACTGTTTGCGTATTTCGTAATGCACCTTCCATGCTACGGGAAATGCGTCATGTTAAATCCAACCCATCAGAAATTTTTTTACAAAGTAGGCCGGAGCAGTTCGAATCTTTTTCATCAAAATCAGATATAGAGTCTGCTCAATCGGCAACAGCCACCCTGAGCGATTTTGGTTATCAGGCCCGGGTGCTCAAGACCTCCACCGGAGACTCAGTCATTTTTGCTCAAAAGGGGAGATTTTATCGGACCGGATATTTGTTAACCCATGTGGGTATTGTTTTGTTTTGTGCGGGTGCTTTGTATAACGCCAATCTTCCCCTGAAGTGGTCCGAATGGACGGGTACCGTACATCCTGAAAAGAATTTTGATCTTCCCCTCTCAAAAATTCCGCAGTCCAGTTGGCTATCGTCCACGAGCTCGGCATTTCGCGGCATTATCACCATCCCGGTTGGACAAACCGTCAACGCCATGTTTGAGCTGGTAGGTGATGGTTTTTTGGTTCAGCATCTTCCATTTATGTTGCGACTGGATGCTTTCAAGGTCACGCATTATTCCAACGGTCTCGCCAAGGATTTTGTCTCGACGATTTCTCTTTACCATCACGATGGGAAAAAGTTCAAAACCGGTATTGTCCGCGTCAATCATCCCATGTCGGTGGATGGTGTGCAGATTTATCAGTCCAGTTATTCCGACAGTGCTTCAAAATTAAACCTGCACAATTACCTGTTGTCTGCACCAGCGTTGCCACCGGCTGCTATTTCCACCAGTGTTGGCGAGCATCTGAAAACCTTTGGTTCACAATATGCAATTTCCATCACTGATTTCAAAACCCAGAATGTCATACCCCGTAAAGCTGTAGGTCTTTCTCCAGGACCGGATCATGGAATGATCAATATGGGGCCGACCGTGAGTTATCTGGTGAATAATGATCGTGATCATACCCGGATTATTCTTAAATCCTACATGAAAGCTTTTTCCCGGCATGGTGAAGCCTATCGATTGATTGGGTTTAGAGAGAACGGATCGAGTGCTTATCACTATCTGACAATTCCACAGGGGCCAAAAGATGGTATCCACTTGTTTATGAGGTATCTCGGGGACCTGGAGCAAGCTGCCAGAAATGGTGAAAATGCTTCAAAAACAGTTTTTATCAGTAATCTGAAAAAGGCCGAAGCACAAACTCAGGTTTACTTAACGCCGCATGAGAGAGACGATTTTTTACAGTCCAGCCTGAAAGCCATGCAGGAGTTGCGCGCCTATCCATTACCATTCCTGACTGTATTTCATGATTATGATTTGCATTGGTCTGCAGGCCTGGAAATAACCCGTTACCCTGGCATGAAAGTTATTTATGTGGCCTGTTTCGCTCTGGTCTTTGGAATATTCATTTTATTTTATGTTCCACGTCGGCGTATCTGGATTCAGATGAGTGAGGATGATGATAAAGGGCGTCGGCTCAAGCTGTTTGGGGATAGTTCAAGAAATGAAGAAGATTTTCATCGAGACATGGAGGAACTGAATGATAAATTACAGGAGAGACTATGAAGGGACACCTTTTTAACGAGTGTTGGGAATTTTAACAGGAGGTCGTTATGAAAACATCAAAATTAGTTGTCATAGCCGCAATAACATGCGCTGCTGGTTTTATAGGATTTGAAACTACCGCTGTGGCAGCACCCATGACTAATGCGCAAAATATTGCAGCCGGAAAGTCCATTGCATTTAACCGCACGCAGGGCAATTGTTTGGCCTGCCATGTGTTGCCTGGCGGTAAAATGGCGGGTGATGTAGGTCCCGATCTGGCGGTTCTGCCCCTTAAAGCCATATTTAAAACAAAAGAAAAGCTTGTAGATTTTTTGTATGACCCGGAAAAAGTGATCCCGCACATCAATATGCCCCAGTTTGGTAAAAACAAGGTGCTGACGCACCACCAGATGGAGTTGGTAGCCGATTACCTATGGTCATTAAAGGGCTAAGGTCGTTATCCCAAAAAGGAGTGCAATCATGAAAAAATTATTGATAGTTGCTGCCGCGATCAGCCTGGTAGGCATCGCAGGGAGTGCAGAAGCGATCGACTGGTGGAACCTGGGTAATACCAAAGTGGGTCCTGAACAAACCCTCAAGGATTTTCACCAGTATTTTAAGGAACAGTTTCCGAAAATGTCCTTACAGAAATACGCGCTCGGCAGTTATGCTTTCAGCCCGGAAATGTATCAACAATATCAGCAGGCCATCCAGTTTAATCCGGGAGATCTGACGCTCAGTCAGGGTAAGGCCGCCTGGCAGAAAAAATTTCCAGACGGGAAAACCTATGCGTCCTGCTTTAAGGATGGTGGCAAAGGTGTGGCCGCCAGTTATCCGTATTTTAACAACAAAACCGGTCAGGTGGTCACGACTCAGATGCGTTTGAATAGTTGTCGGGTTGAAAATCATCTTCAACCTCTCAAGTATGGGAGCGGCTCCATGATTGCTCTGGATACCTACTTTACTTCGCTGTCCAACGGTATGCCGGTGGATATCAAAGTACAGGGGCAAGGCGCCGTTAAAGCCTTTGAAGAAGGGAAGGCCAATTACTTCATGAAACGCGGACAACTCAACTTCAGTTGCGCGACCTGTCATGTGGCTTATGCTGGTAAGTATCTGAGAGCCCAGATTATTTCTCCATTGTTGGGCCAAAGTGCGCATTATCCGACTTATCGGGCCGCTTGGGGAGCAGTCAATACCTTTGAAAAACGTTTCCAGGGCTGTGACAAAAAAGTGGGTGCGATGCCGCAAAAACTGGAAAGCGTCAATTATCGCAATCTGGAATATTTTATGTCCTACATCAGTAATGGCATCAAAATCAATGTGCCTGGTTACCGCCCTTGATAACTCATTTAATGTGAATGGATGCTGAACGATCAGGTTAATCTGTCAGCATCTGCAGGAGTATATATATGTCTACCGAAAGCTCTGAAATCCGACACCTACTGACCTTTGGTGGTCTGCGTGCTGAAGGGCGTCTTGCCGCTCAGTTATGGGCAGCTTTTCTGACCATCGGTGCTTTTTTGGTCTGGTATTTGTTTCGGGCCGATTTTTGGATGTGGCAGTTTATTGTTTTGGGTCTGTGGTATGTGGGCCTGATGTGGTTTGGAATCCGCTGGCCGGCCTTCAGAATCCTGTTTTTGACCGTTATAGGGATTGCGGCGATTGGTGTGGCGCTTTATCAGTCAGGATACACGGCCGCAAATAATGTGCTGCTGTATTATGTGCTCCAAAGTAACGCCATGTTTTACTGGATGAGTGGGGCGATACTGATCAGCGCCATAGGATATTATCGCTATTTATTCAGCGGTAATCAATCGGCTGGGGACTGGGGGCATCGTTTTGCCTGGATTACTGTAGCTCTGGGTTTTGCAGGCCTCGCCATTCGTTGGCAGCAAACTTACATCGGTCATCCGTCCTGGGGACATATTCCGGTAACGAATATGTACGATGCCATGGTTCTCTTGTGCACGACTACGGCACTTTTTTACCTGTATTACGAAGGCCAAGGCAAAAATCGGGGGCTAGGCGCTTTTGCCATGCCGATGATTCTTGTTGCCGATATTTTTCTGGTCTGGGTGGGTGTCGCCTATCATCAGAATCAGATTCAGCCCGTCATTCCTGCTTTGCAGAGCTTCTGGATAAAACTGCATGTTCCCTGTGAATTTGTTGCCTATGCCAATTTTTATCTCGCTGCCATGGTCGGGGTTGCTTATTTGTTGAGAGAGCGGGCAGAACGTACCGGAAGTGCTTTGGTGCGTCGTCTTCCGGACTTGAACAAGCTGGAACGCATTATGGGTTCTATGGTGATGTTCGGGTTTCTCTTTTTCACGGCAGGTACCATTCTCGGCGCAGTGTGGGCCGCCAAAGCCTGGGGCGGTTTTTGGTCCTGGGATCCCAAGGAAACCTGGGCTTTGATTGTCTGGTTGAATTATGCGGCTTATTTGCATATGCGCAGCAACAAGTCCTTCGGGCAACATAACAAGGGACGCAAACTGGCTTGGTGGGCGGCTATCAGTCTGGTCACTGTGACGTTCTGCTTTATTGGGGTTGATCTTTTTCTGGGCGGGCTTCATTCTTACGCCAAGCTGTAAGGTATTGTGGTTTATATTAGGCATCGCTCCGGTCGGCGTTGCCTAATGATTTGCTCATGATTTTAAAAGACTAAATGCCGCAGTAGAGCACTTCTAAAAAATAACTATATTATAATAATAATATATACTGCTTATTCTACATTCATATATTCACAATCCTATTAAAAAATTTATTGTTGTTATCAGGGAATGCATAAGCTATAAACTAGATAACAGTATCTCATGTGAATGAATAATATTTCATTCCGATAGTAATGATGCTGTGTAATAGCTCTGATAAAAAGAGGTGTCGATATGAATTCACAAGCATCAACTCAGCATGCCCGCCTGACCCTGTTCTCCTGGCCGTTGCTCGCCGCAAGGGGTGTTGCCGCCTTATTATTTGTAATTGCATCACTGATCGCTTTTGGTGAAACCATGACTTTGCTGGTTTGGTTTTTTGCCATTTATGTATTTTTTGACGGAGGTTACTCGGCAATGCGTCTTGCCCAGAAAGGGAGTGGCGCCTGTCCAAAAGTGTTGATTGCCATTAAGGCCGTCATTGGCATTGCGGCAGGCATTGCGGTCATTATTCTTTCACAGGGTGCCAGTTTGTTACCCACATTGCTGACTATTTTTGCCTGGGTGGCGATTGTCGGGGTGATTGAAGGCATATGGGTACTGCGTAACGTGCGCAATAAAGAAGCGGTGATGATTATCGGTTCTACGGCTTATCTGGCCCTGGCCGTTGCCCTGCAATTCATCTTTGCACTGGCACCGGATGCCGGTCCTTCCGTGTACAACTGGATCATTATCGGGTTCTCAGCTGCATTTGCAGCCGCCATGTTCGGTATGGCCTGGGCCATGCGTCGCAATCTTCTGAAGATGGGTGGTGGTACCTCATCCGCTTCTGCACAGGCGCATTCTGCCTGAATTAACCTGCACTGCAGAAAACAATCCGTCATTTCTGCAGTAGTTTGATGATTGTCATCAAGAGCTGCACTGTAAGATGTGCGGCTCTTGTTATATGTACAAGAATAGGGGAAAACCCATGGTATTGAGCAAAGCCACCGAACAGGCCCTGCGCGGCCTGATATATATTGCCGCACAACAACGCGGAGAGCCGGTACTGAGTCGTGAAATTGCCGATTACCTCGGGGTTCCCGTTCAGTGTATTACCAAAATCATGCGGAGCCTCGCCAAGCGCGGATTTCTGGGATCGGTAAAAGGCCGGGGAGGGGGATTTTTGCTGCTTCCCGCAGCTGAATCCCTGAATATTATGGATGTGGTCGAGGCCGTTGAGGGGCATCCTTTATCGCCACATTGTGTGTTGGGTTTGAAGGTGTGCGCGGATGAAACGGCCTGCCCTTTGCACCGCCAGTGGACGGACTTGCGTCGTCAGGAAGTGGACTGGTTACGTACCCAGACCATTTGTGAGTTGGCAAAAATGACCTTTTCCAAGATGCAGGTGGCTTAATGCCGAATCGGAACGGCTTGAGCAGATGAACCTAAAAACGGCAGTTGCCGTGGGTGCTTTTTGCTCCGTTGTTCCTCGCCTGTTGTTCTATGACTCATCCTGCTGTCAGGAGAGAACTCGCCCTGCGGGCTCAAACAGCTCTCCTGACGGGCGCAGGATTTCGCCAAGAACAACAACGGCTCGAAACAAAAGTCGCTGCAAAGCACCCACGGCAACTGCCGTTTTTAAGATCACCCCTCATCGTGCGCGTCGCGACGTACCCGAATAGTCTGAAAATGGCGGTAAATAACCTGACCCGGTCCGGCGCCGGGCTTACGTTGCACATGTCGGACTTCTGTCCAGTCCACTTCGGCACTCAATGCCCGTGACTGGCTGTGTTGCAAGGCCAGACGGGCAGCCGCTGCAATAACCGGTTCCGGGACCAGGGTACTGGCATTTTCCCGGCGGAGAATCACATGACTTCCGCCCAGGTCCTGCACATGAAACCAGATATCCCAGCTTTTGGCGAAACGAAAGGTGAGGCGATCATTTTCCCGGGCATTATTTCCCCAAAAAATGTCGAATCCCGCAATCATCGTGTGGTGAAAAGGCTCTGCCAACCGGCGCGTTGTTCGCTCCTGGCATTTATGTCGAACGGGTGCATTTTGCGTTTGCGGAAGCCTTTGCGCCAGCGGGAGTGCGCCCTGTCCCTTGGACAGCAATTCGTCGAGCAGCTTTTCACTGTCCTGCAGACGCTGCTGAATTTTCTGAACGGCACGTTGGCTGCGCAGGGCTTTCTTCATGTATTTCTGGGCTTGCTGGTGCAGCGACTTGCCTGGTGTGACAGCGATCTCCAGCAACCTGCCATCCCCATGGGTATGATCGATAGCCTGAATGCTGGCGGCTCGGGCGGTGGAGTCCGGTACGGCAAACAGGGCAAAGGCCAATGTCCTGTAGTATTCGGGGGCTTCCCACTGCTGCAGATCGTGGCGCATTTTCTGGATGCGTTGCTGCAGGCGATTTTTCTCTGTGGCGAGCGCGTGTTCCGCTGGCGATGGCGCCCGAGTAAGAGTGGATGCCGGGAGTTGCAGGGCAATTTCCGGGGCCTTGGCCTGCATGGGCGGGCCGTCCGGCAAGCATAAGGGATAAAGCAGATTTTGCCCTGCTTCGGTTTTGGCTTGCCACCAGGAACTGGAAGCTGAACGCTCAGCCCATTGCTCCTTCATGAACGCTTGTGCTGTCGAACCGTCAGGGCGATAGCGTGGTGCCATACACTGTAACCAGATGCTCAGATCAGACCGGGATTCTTCAAACAGACGAGCAGATTCTGGTGGATGGTAAACAATTCCCGGGAGGAAACGGGGTGCGGTCGGGCCGTCAAGACTATCCCAACGCCAGGCCCAGCGAATTTGTTCCTGGGCATCCAGCAGAGCCAGGTTGCCGCGCCCTCCGAAACACTCGGCAATGAGGCTGAGCTGATCTACCCGCTTGCTGATATGTATTCGGCTGAAGTCCAGGCGCACAATCCGGTCAGCCCAGGGAACGGCAATCCGTTCTATCCGAAAGCCTTTGAGCCGCTGCTGAAGAAGGTTGCTCCAATGGCCCTGTTGTTCCTCTGGTGCTGCACTTTCCGGTGCCAGCCAGAGCCCCAGTGGTGTACGCTGAACCATGCAGACCAGGGTCTGCTTGCCCGTGTGCAAGTGGAGGCCACCTGCTGCCGCACTGATTTTATGAATGCTTTGTCCTGCCAGCTGTTGCTGGAAAAATTGCGCAGCCGCGGCCAGTTGCAGGGTATCCATGCGGTGAGAATTCAGCGCCCGGCAACGTGGTCGCTCACGGCTCCGGAACGATGCAGCAAATCCATCAGGGCTGCCAGAGCTGCTGCAGGCTCCTGCTGGGCGTGATTCACCACGCAATCCGGGTGTTCGGGTTCTTCGTAGGGATCATCTACGCCCGTAAATCCTTTGATTTCTCCGCGCAAAGCTTTGGCGTAAAGCCCCTTGGGGTCACGTTCGGCACAGAGAGCCAGGGGCGTCGCTACATGCACCTCCAGAAAAAGCCCGCCCGCTTCTTCCACCAGGCGTCGGGCTTCAGCGCGTGCCTGTCGATAAGGAGAAATGGCTGCTACCACCGCAATGCCGCCGTGGCGTGCCACCAGACTGGCCACAAAACCAATACGGCGGATATTTTCATCGCGATCGTCGCGACTGAAGCTTAAGCCCTTGGACAGAAAACGGCGGATAATGTCGCCGTCGAGCATGGTTACCGCACGTTCATCCTCCGCTTCGAGCTGTCGCACCAACATCCCCGCCAGCGTACTTTTGCCACTGGCGGAAAGGCCCGTAAACCAGATGACCAGCCCGCGTCGATCCGCGCCACGATATGCCTGACGCAAAATTCTGATCACCTCCGGGGGAGAAAACCATTCGGGAATTTCCTCGCGGTTGGCGAGCTTGCGGCGCAATTCGGTCCCCGAGATGCCTGCCAGGGCTTCACCATTGGCTTCACTGACCGGAACGTATTGGCGCCGGGTGGGAGAGTAGGCGAATTCCGGGAGGAATATGCCGGAAATACCCATTTCCTGTGCGTGCCGGGCAAATAGTTCCTGGGCAGCAAAAGTGGGATAAAACAGGCCACCAGCAGAAGCACCAGGGTCTGCATGGCCCCGCCCGATAATAAAATGAGTCGCACCAAAATTGCGCCGGATCAGAGCGTGCCACAGAGCCTCGCGGGGCCCGGCCATGCGCATGGCCAAGGGCAGGGGAGAAAGCAGCGCCTGCCCCTGCGGATAATGATCCAGTACGGCGCGGTACACCCGCATGCGATAGGCGGCCTCTATGTCTCCGGGTTTGGTGGGCCCGATGGCGGGGTGCAGCAAGAGTTTGGCACCCGTTCCGGCCTGCTCCAGACCCGCCCGGGTGACGGCAATGTGGGCATGATGCAGAGGATTACGGGTTTGGAAGGCAACCACCGGGTGCTGTCCCGTCCACTGGGCACGCAGTTGCGCGGGAGTCTGATATTCAGGCGGAAACTCCACCGCAGCAGCCCGGCTGAGCGTCTGGGCATCCCAGGGTGTGACCGTACCCCCCACATACCAGGAACCCCGGTCAAACAGCTCCGCTACCCCGGGATGGTTTCTGTCCGTGCTGCCATAAACTGCCTCGGCCTCCAGTTTTTTGTCCGGTTGATAACACTCCGAGACCGTTAAGGCGGCGAGTGGCGTGCTGTCACTGCGTTCCAGGCGCAAACGGTCACCCGCACGCAAAGTGCTGCCCAGAGCATCATCTACATCCAGCACAACAGGGATGGGCCAAAGTGTACCATCCCGAAGACGCATATTTTCCACCACGGATTGCCAGTCGGCCTGATCCAGAAAGCCTGTCAGTGGCGCAAAAGCACCCGTCAGGAGCAACTCAAGATCACAACGCTGGCGCAGCGTCAGTACATGTACGGCATTATTTTTCATGGGAAGGCGTTCAGGCGCTTAGTGGAAAAACGGGCAGGTGGGCCAGCGCGATGACTTCTGCCCATTGCTCTGCATTGCCCTCGGTGCAAATGGCGGCAACGGCAGCGACTTCGGCTTCAGCCTGAGCCATTAGCGTGCGCATGGCTGCCAAAGTAGAGCCGGTACTCACCACATCATCCACCAGGGCTACCTGCCTGCCCTGAATTGCCGCGCGGTCCTTGGCATCCAGGTACAGGGTCTGGGTTTTGCCGGTGGTAATGGACAGTGTCTCGGTCGATAACGCCTCACCCATGTAGGATTTGTAATTTTTGCGAAGCACCACATAGGGGCGACCGCTATGCACGGACAGTGCATAAGCCAGTGGAATGCTCTTGGCTTCTGCGGTGACAATCACATCAAAATCAATATCCGCCATGCGCTGCTGAAGGGCGGCGGCCGCAGCTTCGGTGAGCTCGGTATCACCAAGAATATTGAGGACCGCAATGGCTAAATCCGGCTGTACCTTGAAAAGGGGAAGGTGACGCTGCACTCCATTGATGTTGAGAGGATGGCTGTTGGAATGGGAATCTGTGGGGTTCATGAATGCTCCTTTTGCGACATTTTGCCACAGGGGGAGGGGGGTGGGTAGTTGCCAGGGTGATCAGGCTAATATTGATCAGGGGAAATACCAGGATTGGGTGTGGTCATTTCATCCAGTTGTTGAAGGTGATCAGTCAGCCACTGGAAACCGATGTGTTCCTGTTCCAATCTGAGTCCAGGGCGAATGTGCGCGTCGCGCAGGTCATCGTAGAGGGATTGCTCTGCGCTTGTGAGTCGGTGCAGGTCAATCCGCAAGGGCTTGTCCTCACAGCCCCACAAGGCAGCGTGGGCATCCAGCGTGGCCCTGTCCATCAGGAAAGAATCCACATGGTCAAAGTGGCCGCGAAGCTGATCCAGAATGCCAAAACCATGGGTATCAATATCTCCCCAATAATGGATTTTGCAATTGTTTAACCAATGACTACGAGCCAATGCATCCCAACCATAACCTGCACCAAAAATCACGATGGCATGATGCATTGGTGGGAAGACCAGGAAGTTGGTCTCATTTTCCGTAATGAATATCCGCTGCACAGCCAGATCCAGGCGACTAAAGCTGTCTGCATCCAGCGTCACGTCGGGGGATGACAAACCGGGCAAGATACAAATCCTGGGGTCCAGCACGCGAAAGCGAATGCGCGTTGGTTTTTCCAGAAAGCCATACCGGGCAGCAAACTGGCTGATGCCGGTTGTTCTGACGTCCACCACATTTACTGGCAAGGTCAGGTCGAGTAACTCGGTGAGTACTCCGCGATGATTTTCGATGAATTTGCTGTGTACGTTGGGTAAATCCACTTGCCGCAAGTAGATGCCAGGGCGGGGATGTTCGGCCAGCCAGGTCACCACAGCCAACAATCGGGGCCAATCGGTGGACAGCGCCAGCGCCTGGAGAGGGCGTCTTTCCAGCCAGGGCAGCAAGGCGGGATGGGTTTGCCGGGTGACGGAAACCTGCTCAATAAAGCAGTTCCAATCTTTGCGCTTGCCCAGGCAATTCAGTGCATCTTCCAATGTCTCGACCCACACGCAAGCTGGCAAGTTCTGCGTGCCCTGAACGTGATGGCGAAGCGCCTGCCACTCCACCCGCACGAATTTGGTCGATGCCAATTCGGTGGCCCAGGCGCGCACTGCCTCAAAATGATCGGTGATGTCCGCTGAGTTGGGGGTCTTGAGAGCCAGGCGTAAAGGAAAACGCTCCCTGCCGGTCACTGCGTCCCGCAACAGTTCTCCGCGTTCCCAGAGCCGCATCAACTGCTTTTTCAATTGCTGCGGGTCAGTCCAGGTCACGGCACTGACACCTGCACAGATTGGGCGGTCATGGCGGCTTTCTGCGCACGGTATTCTGCAATGGAGAGATTGCGGAGCTGCGAGGATCGCCCGCCCTCGTTATGAACGAATCCCACACTGGAAACAAAGGGTTCGATAATGTGAATTTTCTGCAGCGGAGTCACGATCAATAGTTGCAGGTTGAGTTGCTGGAATAATTTCAGGCCATATTGGGCAGATTCATCTGAACCACGCCCGAAGGCCTCATCAATGACCACAAAACGGAAAGAACGGGAACGCACTGCGCCCCATTCCAGGCCAAACTGATAGGCCAGACTGGCTGCCAGGATGGTATAGGCCAGTTTCTCCTTTTGCCCGCCTGACTTGCCGCCGGAGTCCGAGTAATGCTCGTGCTCGCTGTTATCTTCCCGCCAGCGCTCACTGGCAGCGAAGAGGAACCAGTTACGTACATCGGTAACCTTGCTGGTCCAGCGTCGATCCTGCTCCGACAAACCCTCTCGGCCCCGGAAGCGGTCGATGATGGTTTTGACCTGCAGGAACTTGGCCTCGGAATACTGGTTGTCGTCCGAACCGGTGACGGTACCCTCGGTGCAAGCGCGTAATTCCTGCTGGAAATCTCGGATTTCTGCATCGGGACTGGGCTGTGATTCAAGTACGACGTAACGACCGGGATTGTAGTCGATCTCACTCAGCGATTGGTTGATATGGGCAATACGTTCCTTGATGGTTTCACGCTCGCGGGCCAATTGGGCATTGAAATTGGCAATTTCGTTGATGGTGTTGACATTGAGCAGTTCTTTGAAGCGCGTCACAAAACGCGGCAGGTCGTCACGATTCAACTGGGTCAGCAGATTCTCATATTCAAAAGCCGCCTCAAGACTCGCATCGATCTCGGCGGTTTCGAGTTTGAACTGCTCTTTGAAGGAAACCATGGCCTTGATGATTTTCTCAGCAAGATTTGCCAGTCGCCTTTGCTCGGCATCGAGTCGGTCCTGCAGCCATTTGCGTAGATCCTGCTCACGATTATCACAAGACTCAATGCTGAGTTGGTGCTCACCCAGTGCTGCGGAGCGCATGGTTTCGAGTTTTGCCTGCAAGCTGTCGTCGATGCTCGTATCCTCCAGCAGTGCTTCGGTTTGCTGACGCAACGCTTGTGCGTCGGCGCGCCGCTGCTCTACTTTGGCGCGTTTTTCGCGGGCCGCCTGCAGCGCTTCCCCGGTTTCTTTTTGCGTTTTCAGCAGGATATGCAGGTTGTCGTTGAGCTGTTTGAGCACATCCGACGCGGATTCCAGCCGCTGGCGCTCATCCACCAGCTGGGCGATCTCGGTGGCGACGCTGGCCCAATCCAGTTCATCAAAGATGGTGAATTCCTCAAGACGGGTCAGGGCATCAAGACGATCATTGAGCACATCACGTTCTTTCTGGATGGACGCAATCTGACTGCCAATTTCAGCCAGTTGCGCCTCAAGCTGGCGACGTCTGGCCTCCAGTGCGGCGATCTTCGCAGTATTGCTCCAGCCCAGCACATAGCGGCTGCGATCATCAATGCGGTGACGGTCGTCCTTTTCATGCCGGCCACTTGGGTCTTTGATCTGCCCCGCGCGAGTGATGGCACGTGTTTCACGGCGAAACTGCTCTTGTGTACTACAACAGGCCACATCAAAGCGATGGGCCAGTTCGCGCTCCAGCCAGTCATAATAGGGCGAGTCGGGCTTCATGGTCAGTTTGCGGACCAGGGAATTCCGGTGCAGGTCCGGCAGTTCAGCGGTCTTGCGTGCGCGCACCTGAAAGTACACCAGACGGCCACGCAGATGGGCCGCATCCACCCACTCTGCCACTGCCTTGTAATGTACATCCGGCACCAGCAGCGCCAGACCGAAGCCGCGTAACAAGCGTTCGGCTGCGCCTTCCCAATCGCGTTCATCGTCACGCACCTGGATCAACTCACCGATGAAAGGCATGTCATCCACATTCAGATTCAAAGCCGCACATAGGGCATCACGAATCTGGATCTGTTGATCATCGATGTTGCTGCGCCGCCGTTTGAGGCTGTCGATTTCCAGGCTTTGTTGGGCATGCTCCTGCTTGCCCTGGCGCATGGTTACGCCATATTCAGTGATGGTGTTTTGCAGGTCGGCAGCGCTGTTGCGGGTTTCCTCCCGCCAGCTTTGATACTTGCCCCGTTGTACGGCGAAGTCGGCGGCCTCGTTGGCGGGTGCTTCGCCCAGTACGGCGGTCAGTTCCGCATAACGGGCAGCCTTGGCTTTGCGTACATCCCGCGACTTCTCTTTCTTGTGGATTTCGCTGGACAGCCATTCCAGTCGATCTCCACCGTTGGCATTGATGGCCTGCTTCAGTTCATCCACTTGCTGACCGTGCGCTTCATGTAACGCGCTCAGTTTCTGTATCTGGGCATCCACCCGATCCCAGTCTTCTGTCAGCGAACTCAGGCGTTTGTCGATCAGTCCGAGTTTCAGGCCAGCAAAATGGGAGCGCAGACCTTCCCGGCAGGCCCGCAAGCTGTCAGCCTCAGCCTGCATGGCCTTGTGGCGTACGCAGTCTGCGATCATCGGCGTGAGTAGCTCAACTTGTTGCCGGGTTTTCAGTACAGCCTGATGGGCCTGGTTGAGATCATCAAAGTGACTGATCAAGTCTTGCAGGCGCTGGTCAACTGCAAAGGGTTCCAGCATATGGCTACGGACGAAGTCCGTCAGGTTACCTACCGATTTCATCGATACGGTCTGGTGGAACAATTCCAGCGCTTGATCGTTTTCAATACCGAAACGTCGACGAAACCATGCCGCATAGGGAGGAAAGCTGTCCTGTAATTCTGCGCCTTTGGCGCGCAGATTTCTGCGCAATTGAGCGATGTCCGATCCGAATTGGGCGAAGTCGGCGGTAATGGACAGTGCCCCTTCCGCGCCCAGAAAAAACCGTGCGGGCTGCCCCTGGGCGTCTTTCATCCAGAACACCTGAGCCAGTGTCACCGTCTGGGCATAGCCGGCATTCTGAAATACGCCGAGAATGACGGAATAGCTACTTTGTTCCCGCAGGCTCACTGGTTTGGCTGCTCCGGTAATCTCATTGCGCTCGGATTTGTAATGCCCAAGCACATAAGAGCGCAGGGTGCGTTCCTTGTTGTCGGCACCGGCTGCCTTGTTGTAGGCGACCCGGTTGGCAGGTACCAGCAGGGTAGGCTCCTCGCTACTTGGAGTGGATACGAGGGTACGGTAGTCTTAGGGCATTGCTGATCTAGGGAAGGTTAATGATGGACGAAGACAAGCTGTTTACCTTGGCGTTGGGGTTGGTTCCGCCGTGGATGGT
>NZ_JACKYY010000052.1:0-16745 GCF_015100075.1 Acidithiobacillus sp. HP-11 | reverse complement strand
CATCTGAGTAACGGCACTCTGGAAGGTTTCAACAGTCTGCTCCAGTCCGCCAAATCCAGGGCACGGGGCTATCGCACCCACAAGAATTTTATTAACATGGCTTACCTCGTACTGGGTAAGCTGGATCTCAAGCTACCCACTTAAAACAGCGAGGAACCTGAAAAAGTTGCTATTCACGATCATTGTTACGCTTTCCGGCATTCAATGAATCCGAAGTTTGTTTCTTATTGCATGCAAGCACCATCATTTATTGCTGAGAAGGCAAAGTATATAGCTAGAACCAAGGTCAATACATTATTGATTAAGGGATTTTCCAAAATGTCAATCCCTGTACCATATCCAAATGACCTTGATAAATCTCTCGCAGAACAAGCCCGCATCGTTTCCATTCTCGACAAATTTGATGCCATCACCACCTCCCTCACCGCAGGCCTACCCCGCGAAATTGAACTGCGCCAAAAACAATACAAATATTACCGCGATCTGCTGCTCCGCTTTCCCAAGCCAATTCAAGCAGGAGAATGCCCATGAATGCAGAAAACGCACAGATTCAAATTTTTACCAGCGCCGATGGTCAGGCCCAATTAAGTGTCGCGATGGATCAAGATACCGTTTGGTTGAGTCTTGACCAGATGGTGCAATTATTTGAACGCGATAAATCGGTCATTTCCCGTCACCTTCGCAACCTATTTGCTGAGGGTGAGTTGGAGCGTCCTTCAGTAGTTGCAAAAAATGCAACAACTGCCGCCGACGGCAAAACTTACCAAGTGGATTATTACAATCTGGATGTGATTATTTCGGTGGGCTACCGCGTAAAATCGGCACGGGGCGTGCAGTTCCGCCAGTGGGCCACTCGCACCCTCAAACAGCATTTGGTGCAGGGTTACACCCTCAATCAACGCCGCTTGCAAGAGCGCGGCATCGAATTTGAGCAGGCGATGGCGCTTTTATCCCAGACCCTCAGCAACCAGCAGTTGGTGAACGCTGAAGGCGCAGCGGTGCTTTCGGTGATCAGCGACTATGCCCGGAGCTGGAGCCTGTTGCAGGGCTATGATGAACAAAGTCTGGGGGAGCTGAACAGTAAACAGTCGGCCATGCTGGCGCTGAATCTGGACGAGGCGCTAAACGCCATCCATGAATTAAAACAAGCACTGATCACCAAGGGCGAAGCCACGGAATTATTTGGTCAGTTGCGCGGCAATGGCCTCGAATCGGCGATTGCCACCATCGAGCAGGGTTATGGTGACGAACTTTTTTATCCGAATGTCGCAAGTCGCGCCGCGCACCTGCTGTATTTTGTGATTAAAAATCACCCGTTGGCTGATGGTAATAAGCGCAGCGGTTCATTTTTGTTTTTATGGTACTTGCGCCGCAATCAGCATTTATTGGCCAGGCCCGTGGAGCGATTGATTAACGACAACACGCTGGTCGCCTTGGCCTTGCTGGTCGCGGAAAGCGAGCCAGCGCAAAAATCGCTGATGATTCGCCTGATCGAGCATTTTATTTTGCTGAAAGAGGACGGCAATGCCTTATAAACCGCCCTTTACCATTACCAGCGAAATCCTGAATCTGGTAGCAGAGATCAGCCAGCAAGTAAAGCGGCTGGACGCCAGCGCGTTAAATGCCAATGGCCGTATGGGGCGCTTGTGGCAAACCTTAATTTTGTCTCGGTGGCACCCGCTGTTTTTGTCGTTACCCTTGGAAAGCGTGATTAAAGATCATCAACAGACGTATTACCAGGCACTTGAACAGGGTGACGAGCAAGCCGATAGTACGCTGTTTATTCGCTTCATGTTGTTGATAATTGCCCGGACGCTAACCCAAAACGCCTCTATAAGTGCCCCTGCAAACGCCCCTGTAAATCCGGAGCGTGATGTACGTGGACTCAAAACCCCCGAAGCGATTCTGGTGTTACTGGAGTATAACCTGCAGCGGACACGCCAGCAGCTCGCCGAACTGATGGGCAAAGACCTACGCACCATTGGCCGGGCTTTAGCCAAATTGCAGCAGGCGGGAAAAATTAAACGCGTCGGTTCCGATAAAACCGGCCATTGGGAGGTACAGCCGTGACAGACTACAAAACTATTGCCGAATCCAACAACTTCATTGTTCTGGATCAATACAACCGGGACTGGAAGGTGGCCGATAGCTACCAGAGCGAAGGGGACCTGGAACGCGAACTGATTCAGGATTTGACGAATCAGGGCTATGAATACCTGCCCGGCCTGAATCATCCCGAGGCAATGCTCGCCAACCTGCGTGTGCAGTTGCAGGCACTGAATAACCTGGAGTTTCTGGAAGGTGAATGGTTGCGTTTTGTGGAAACCTGGCTGGATAAACCCAGCGACAGCATCGTGGACAAAACCCGCAAAATTCACGATGACTATATTCACGATTTTGTGTTTGATGATGGCCATATCCAGAACATTTACCTGCTGGATAAAAAGAATATCGCCCGCAACAAGGTACAGGTCATCAATCAGTTTGAGCAATCCGGCAGCCATGCCAACCGCTACGATGTGACCATTCTGGTCAACGGCCTGCCGCTGGTACAGGTAGAGCTGAAAAAGCGCGGAGTGGCCATCCGCGAGGCCTTTAATCAGGTGCATCGCTACAGCAAGGAGAGTTTCAACAGTGAACATTCCCTGTTCAAGTATCTGCAACTCTTTGTGATTTCCAACGGTACGGACACCCGCTACTTTGCCAACACCACCCAGCGCAACAAAAACAGCTTCGATTTCACCATGAACTGGGCCAAGGCGGATAACAGTCTGATCAAAGATCTGAAGGACTTTACGGCTACCTTCTTTCAGAAAAACACCCTGCTGCATGTGCTTCTGCATTATTCGGTATTTGACGTAAACAACACCCTGCTGGTGATGCGCCCTTACCAGATTGCCGCCACCGAACGCATCATGTGGAAAATCAACAGCGCGTATCAGGCGAAAAACTGGCGCAGCACGGAAAGTGGCGGTTATGTCTGGCATACCACCGGTTCCGGCAAAACCCTGACCAGTTTCAAGGCGGCGCGTCTGGCCACCGGGCTGGACTTTATCGACAAGGTATTTTTTGTGGTGGACCGCAAGGATCTGGATTATCAGACCATGAAGGAATATCAGCGTTTTTCGCCCGATAGCGTCAATGGCTCGGATAGCACCGCCGGACTCAAACGCAATCTGGATAAAAATGATAACAAAATCATCGTCACCACCATCCAGAAGCTCAACCGGCTGATCAAAAGCGAAAATGACCTGCCGGTGTATAACCAGCAGGTGGTGTTTATTTTTGATGAATGCCATCGCAGCCAGTTTGGCGAAGCCCAGAAAAACCTGAAAAAACGCTTCCGAAAGTTCTATCAGTTCGGTTTTACCGGCACCCCCATTTTTCCGCAAAACGCCCTGGGAGCCGATACCACGGCCAGCGTATTTGGCCGCGAACTGCATGCCTATGTGATTACCGATGCTATCCGCGACGAAAAAGTGCTGAAGTTCAAGGTGGACTACAACGATGTCCGTCCTCAGTTCAAGGCGCTGGAAGCCGAGCAGGATGCGAAAAAACTCAGTGCCGCCGAAAATCGCCAGGCCTTGTTGCATCCCGACCGTATCCGCGAAATTACCCGGTACATTTTGAATAACTTCCGGCAAAAAACCCATCGTTTGCAGGCCGGTGGTAAAGGCTTTAACGCCATGCTGGCCGTCAGCAGCGTAGAAGCCGCCAAGTGGTATTATGAGTCCTTCAAAACCGTGCAAAAAGACCGCGAAAAACCCTTGAAGGTCGCCACCATTTTCTCCTTTGCAGCCAACGAAGAACAAGATGCCGTGGGCGATATTATTGATGAAAGCTTTGATGTTTCGGCCATGAACAGCAGTGCCAAGGAGTTTTTGGCGGCAGCAATTGCCGACTATAACGCACTGTTCAAAACCAGCTTCAGATTGGATAGCGACGGTTTTCAGAACTACTACCGCGATTTGGCCAAGCAAATGAAGGCCGGGGAAGTTGATCTGCTGATTGTGGTGGGCATGTTTCTGACCGGTTTTGATGCGCCGACGCTCAACACCTTGTTTGTCGACAAAAACCTGCGTTATCACGGCTTGATTCAGGCTTACTCACGCACCAACCGCATTTATGATGCGACCAAAACCTTTGGCAATATCATCACGTTCCGCAATCTCGAACAGGCGACTATCGACGCCATCACCCTGTTTGGGGACAAAAACACCAAAAATGTCGTGCTCGAAAAAAGCTTCAGGGAGTACATGGAAGGCTTTACCGATGTGGTCACTGGCGAAGCGCGGCGCGGCTTTGTGGATGTGGTGAAAGAACTGGAGCAGCGTTTTCCTGATCCTGCTGCCATTGAAAAAGAATCGGATAAAAAAGCCTTTGTGAAGTTGTTTGGCGAATTTTTGCGCGTGGAAAATGTGCTGCAAAACTTTGATGAATTCGCCAGCCTGAAAGCTTTGCAAAATGTCGATATGGATGACCCCGCAGCCTTAGAAGCCTTCAAGGCCAAGTATTATGTGACGGATGAGGAGTTGCCTGCGTTGCAGGCTGTTCAAATCCCATCCGAACGCAAAACCCAGGACTACCGTTCTACCTACAATGATGTGCGCGATTGGTTGCGGCGGGAAAAATCCGCTTCGGAAAAAGCAGAGTCCAGCATCGATTGGGATGACGTGGTGTTTGAGGTAGATTTGCTCAAATCTCAGGAAATCAATCTGGATTACATTCTCGAGCTGATTTTTGAGAACAACAAAAAAATCAAAGACAAGGTGGCCCTGGTGGAAGATGTGCGCCGGGTGATCCGTGCCAGCCTCGGGAATCGTGCCAAAGAAACGCTCCTGGTGGATTTCATCAATCAAACCGATCTGGATCAGCTTGGTGACAAAACCAGCCTGATTGAGGCCTTTTTTACCTTTGCCCAGGGCGAACAGCGGCGCGAAGCCGATGCGCTTATCGCTGACGAAAACCTGAATGTCGAAGCCGCGCGCCGCTATATCAGCGTTTCCCTGAAACGGGAGTTTGCCAGCGATAATGGCACCGAGCTCAATGCCCTGCTCCCCAAAATGAGCCCACTGAATCCTCAGTACCTGAGTAAAAAGCAGAGTGTGTTCCAGAAAATCGCAGCCTTTGTCGAGAAGTTCAAAGGCGTGGGCGGACAGGTTTAACACTTTTTTGGATATTGCAAAAACCACCCCCGGGCGCGGATAATCAGCGGATGCAAAACGAATTTGATGTCATTGTTGTCGGTGGAGGTCATGCCGGCACCGAGGCTGCCGCTGCCGCAGCCCGTTTGGGTGTGCGTACTCTGCTTCTGACCCAGAATCTCGATACCATTGGGCAGATGTCCTGTAATCCGGCCATTGGCGGTATTGGCAAAGGGCATCTGGTCAAGGAAATCGACGCCCTGGGGGGCATCATGGCCCTCGCCATTGATCAGGCGGGCATCCAGTTTCGGACCCTGAACGCCAGCAAAGGGCCAGCGGTGCGGGCGACCCGCGCCCAGGCCGACCGGAGTTTGTATAAACGCGCAGTGCGTCGTCTTCTCGAAAACATTACCAATTTGCAATTGTTTCAGGGCATGGCGGGCGACTTGTTAATGGAAAACGGGCATCTGGCCGGTGTGCGCACGGAAACCGGCCTGGAGCTGCGTGCGGGTCAGGTGATTTTGACTACCGGGACTTTTCTCGGCGGGCGCGTGCACATGGGTGACCAGAATTATGCGGCCGGACGGGCAGGCGATCCGCCATCCAACGCCCTGTCCCTGCGCCTGCGGGAAATGGCTTTTCCGGTTGCCCGTCTGAAAACCGGCACGCCGCCCCGCATTGATGGACGCAGCATCGACTATAGCGTGCTCGAAGCCCAGCCCGGAGATGATCCACTCCCCGCATTTTCCTTCATGACCCGGCAGGTGGATATCCCCCAGCGCGCTTGCCATATCACCCACACCAATGCGCGCACCCATGAAATCATTGCCGCCAACTTGCACCAGTCGGCCATGTATGGCGGGCACATTCAGTCCGTAGGGCCGCGCTACTGTCCTTCCATTGAGGACAAAGTGGTGCGCTTTGCCGAAAAAACCTCGCACCAGATATTTCTCGAACCTGAAGGACTGGATACGCACGAAGTCTATCCCAACGGCATTTCCACCAGTTTGCCTTTTCCCGTGCAGGTGGATTTGGTGCGGAGCATGCGCGGTCTGGAAAATGCCGTTTTGCTGCGTCCGGGTTATGCCATTGAATACGATTTTCTCGATCCGCGTGATTTGCACGCCAGTCTGGAAAGCCAGCGCCTGCCCGGACTTTTTTGTGCCGGCCAGATCAACGGCACCACCGGCTATGAAGAAGCCGCCGCACAGGGCCTGCTGGCGGGCCTTAATGCCGCACGGCGGGCGCGGTCACAGTCTGCCTGGGTGCCGGGGCGTCATGAGGCGTATCTGGGCGTAATGGTGGACGATCTGGTCACCCGGGGGCTGGATGAACCCTATCGGATGTTTACCAGCCGGGCCGAATATCGCCTGCAATTGCGTGAAGATAATGCCGATATTCGCCTGACCCCGCAGGGTCGCGAACTTGGGTTGGTGGATGATGCACGCTGGGCGGGCTTCAGCCGCAAACAGGATGATCTGGAAGCCGAGCGCGGGCGTTTCCAGAGTGTGCGCATTCGCCCCGAAGATGCAGCAGCGCAGCGGGTTGCCGCGCATGTGGGTCAGGCCCTGAACCGGGACGTAACCGCGCTGGAATTGTTGCGCCGTCCGGATTGGGATTACGCCAGCCTGACGACGGCTCTGGACATCCCGGTTTGTGCGGACCCACGTGTCAGCGAACAGTTGGAGATTGAGTGCAAATATTCGGGTTACATTGCCAGGCAGCAGGACGAAATTGAGCGGGCCGTCCGCTGGGAGGGCATGGCCATTCCTGAGGACATGGATTATGCCTCGGTGCGCGGGTTGTCCACGGAAGTCAGGCAACGCCTGAGTCGCCAGCGTCCGCAAACCATTGGTCTGGCCAGCCGCATTCCGGGCGTCACTCCGGCAGCCGTGTCGCTGTTGTTGATTCACGTGAAACGCCGCAGCTTGCTGCAGGCAGGCTGATGCCGTCCGCTTCTGCCCTGCCAGAACCACTGGCCGAGGCTCTGGACGCCGGTCTTGCGCTCATGCAACTGGATTCAGTTCATCCCGATCAGCGCCAGTTGCTGATTCAGTATGTGTTACTCCTTCAGCGCTGGAACAGTACCCACAATCTGACCGCCGTGCGCGACCCGCTCGAAATGATCTCCCGTCATCTGCTGGACAGTCTTGCCGTGCTGCCTTTTCTGGATGCCGGGCGGGTGGCAGATATTGGCAGTGGTGCGGGTTTGCCGGGAATCCCCTTGGCCATTTGCCGATCCACTCAGGCCTTTACGCTGGTGGAGCCCGCCAGCAAGCGCGTGGCTTTTTTGCGCAGTGTGCTGGCCGAGCTCGGCCTGAGCCATGTGCAGGTGGTCCCCACGACCAGCGAAAAATACGAGCCTGAAAAGTTGCCAGACATCCTCATCAGCCGCGCTA
Source organism: Acidithiobacillus sp. HP-11 (assembly GCF_015100075.1). Classification (NCBI taxonomy): domain Bacteria; kingdom Pseudomonadati; phylum Pseudomonadota; class Acidithiobacillia; order Acidithiobacillales; family Acidithiobacillaceae; genus Acidithiobacillus; species Acidithiobacillus sp. HP-11. Next base: position 9,202 of record NZ_JACKYY010000052.1, on the reverse strand, counting down.
CCGCCCCTCTCGCGCGCCTGGATGCAATGACCATCCATCTGCAGGGTCCGCAGAGCAGGGTGCTGGCTATGAAGGGGCCCGGTGTCGAAGAAGAGCTGGCCGATTGGCCCCGCGCGGCTGCGCTGGAGCTGCGTTGTCACGACTTGCAGGTACCGGGTTCACCCCTGCGCAAGCTCTTGATTTGGACGAATCCGCTGCAGATGCCCTAGCCCCCCGCGAGCTGACAGGGTATTCTTGCGCGATTGTAGACTTCATCGGGAAATCACCCCAAAACATGCGCATCGTTGCTGTTGCCAATCAGAAAGGTGGCGTGGGAAAAACCACGACTGCCGTCAATCTGGCTGCCGGACTTGTCCAGACGGGCAAGCGGGTGCTGCTGGTTGATCTGGATCCGCAAGCCAATGCCAGCACCGGGTTGGGCCAGGTGGGTAATACGGCGAGCAGCATTTATCACGTATTGCTGGGGGAATTACCGCTCTGCGCGGTGCTGCATGCAGTATCCCCTGCCGGACTTTTTCTCGCACCCTCCAGCCCCGATCTGGCCGGGGCCGAAGTGGAAATCTACCCGCGCGCAGATCGTGAACAGCATCTGAAAAGAGCTTTGGCCGAGGCGTCGGACTTTGATTATGTCCTCATTGATTGCCCGCCAGCCCTGAATATGCTGACCATCAATGCCCTGGTAGCGGCAAACCGTGTGCTGATTCCCATGCAATGCGAATATTATGCCCTGGAAGGCCTCACGCAGTTGCTGAATACCGTCCGGCGGGTGCGCGCCCAGCTGAACCCTCATCTGGAAGTGGATGGCCTGTTGCGGACTATGTTCGACAACCGCAACCGTCTTTCCTCGGAGGTCGGTCAGGAGTTGGAACGGCATTTTCCGGATAAGCTCTATCAAACGGTTATCCCCCGCAATATTCGCCTTGCCGAAGCCCCCAGCTTTGGCCGCGCTGCTCTGGAATACGATCCTTCCTGCGCGGGTTCCCTGGCCTATCAGGGTTTGGCCAAAGAATTCCTGCAACGGGAGGGGCCAAAATGAAGCGAGTGGGTTTGGGTCGGGGTCTCGATGCACTGTTTGCCAATGAAGATTCGGGTACCGGATCAATGCGGGAAATCCCGGTCGATCTGCTCCAGCGTGGTCGTTACCAACCGCGCGGCGTGATTGCCGAGGAATCCCTGCAGGAATTGGCGGAGTCCATACGCCATCAGGGAGTGGTGCAACCCATCGTGGTGCGCGCCGTGGGCGGCGGTCGCTATGAAATCATTGCCGGCGAGCGCCGCTGGCGTGCCGCACAACTGGCGGGTTTGACCCAAATACCTGCGGTAGTCCGCGATTGTGGCGATGAGCAGGCCCTGGCCATCGGCATCATCGAAAATATACAACGTCAGGATCTGAATCCGCTGGAAGAAGCCCAGGCTCTGCAGCGCTTGCTGGATGAATTTGGCCTCAGCCACGAAGCGCTGGCCGGAACGCTGGGACGTTCGCGGGCGGCCATCAGTAACCAGCTCCGGCTCTTGCGCCTTTGTCCCGCGTTGCATCCGCACGTGGAAAGTGGTGCCCTCAGTGCCGGACATGCCCGCGCCCTGTTGACCCTCAGTGACGAGCGGCAACAGGTTCTGGCCGAAAAAGTGGTCCAGGAAAACCTGAGCGTCCGCGCCACCGAAAAGCTGGCTCAAAAAGACCTGAATCCGCCAGCACCCCTGCCGGAACCGGACCCCAACACGGCCGCTCTCAAAGCACTGATTCAATCCAGTCTGGGACTTGGTGTGGATTTGCGCGCCCGTGGCCAGGGGGGGGAACTGCGTATTCGCTGGGAAAGTCCGGAGCAGGAGGCCATGCTCCTGAAACGTCTGGGCGTATCGCTCAATGACGACGAAAGCTGATGGATCACTCTTGACGCTGGGCATCTGCGTGTTTAGACTCCGCCTGTATTTGAGTTTTGCCCATTGAAAGAGCAAGAAAAACAAATGGGCATGGTGAACTTCTCGTCCTATGTAGGGCGAGTCACTGCGACAGTGTTGACGTTGGCCCTGTTCCTGGCTGCCTTGCTGGCATGGCTCTGGGGACGACAAGAAGCCTACGCACTGCTTTTTGCGGCATTTTTGAGCGTAATCAACATGCTCATCCTGGGTGGTCGCCTGATCGCGCTCCCCGCTTCTACGCATCTTGCCGCACGGCGGCTGGGTGGGGCGGTGTTGCAGCGCTGGATCATCACCATTCTGGGTCTCATCTTGGCAATTTTCTGGCTGCATCTGCCTGTTATCGGGTTGGTTGCCGGGTTTTTGCTGGCCCATTTCGTATTTTTGGCATTTCTGATGCGGGAACGTATCAGGCAAAGGAGTTAAGTGTGGCTTCAGGCGATATCGCCCATCATCTCGTCAACTGGACTATCGGTTCCGGTTTCTGGACGTTTGATCTGGACACCATTGTCATGGGCTGGATCATGGCGGCCATTCTGGTCATTACCGGCATGGTAGTCGGCGCAAAATTGCAGACCAGTACCCCCAGCGGCATGCAAAACTGGCTGGAAGGCGTCGTCGATTTTATTGATGATCTGGTCCAGGGCAGTTTCCCGGTCAAGGACCCCTTGATTGCACCCATGGCCATCACGGTATTTTTGTGGATACTGCTGATGAACAGCCTGGACGTCATCCCTGCCTACTTGCCCGGCATTATTGCGCACTGGTTTGGTATTCCAGAATTTCGGATAACCCCGACCGTCAACCTCAACACCACCCTCGGCGTTTCCATCACGGTATTTCTGGTGATGATTGCCACCAATTTGCGGGTGAAGGGTTTCGGCTACTTCAAGACCTACCTGACCCATCCCTTCGGTATCTGGCTGTTTCCGATGAACATCATCATGTCCCTGATCGAAGAAATCACCAAGCCGTTAAGCCTGGGGCTGCGACTTTTCGGCAACATGTTTGCCGGCGAGCTGGTATTTTTGCTGCTGGCCATGTTGCCCTGGTGGGGCGAACTGGTGATGGGTACGGTCTGGTCCCTGTTTGAAAGTTTGATCATTGTCCTGCAGGCGTTTATTTTCACCGTGTTGACCGTGGTTTACCTCGGCATGGCGAATATGCAGGATCATTAATACAGTTTTTATATTTCACTTTTGCGACACTTGTAAGGAGTTATCATGGACGCACACACCATTATCGTAGCTGCTACAGCCATTGCTGTGGGTATTATTTTTGGCGCCGCTGGACTGGGTTCCGCCATTGGCTGGGGTCTGATTACCTCCAAGACCATTGAAGGCATTACCCGTCAACCCGAAATGCGTCCCCAGTTGTTGGTGAATACCTTCATTTTTGCCGGCTTGATGGAATCTTTCCCCTTCATCATTCTGGCCTTCGGTTTCTGGTTCCTCTTCGCCAACCCGTTCCTGGGCTGATGCGGGCCCGGTTGATCCGGCCCTCTTGCAAGTGAGGTAGTCATGAATCCAGTAGGTATCAATGGAACACTGATCATACAGCTGATCACCTTCGTCATTTTGGTGGTGTTGTTGTACAAGTATATGTATGGTCCCCTGCGTAAGGTAATGGACGCCCGCCGCGCGAAAATCGCTGACGGTCTGGCCGCTGCTGAACGTGGTAAGGAAGAAATGGCCCTGGCCCAGAAACGCGCTGCAGAAATGCTGCGGGAGGCCAAGGACAAGGCGGCAGAGATTATTGCCAACGCCGAGCGTCGTGGTGTGGAGCTGCGTGAAGAAGCTCAGGTCAAGGCCCGTGAGGAAGCCGACCGGATTATTGCCGGAGCCCGTGCAGAAATTGATGTGGAAACCAACCGGGCCCGTGAAGTCCTGCGTGGTCAGGTGGTGGAGCTGGTGGTCGACGGCACCCAGCGTATTCTGCATCGTGAAATTGATCAGAATGCCCATCGCGACATCATCGACCGTATGGTCGGCCAACTGTGAGGATCTGAAATGGCAGATCTGATCACGGTGGCGCGACCCTACGCCGAGGCGCTTTACGGGCTGGCCAAAGAGTCTGGTCAGCAACAGGCTTGGGCAGACGCTTTGCAGGTGCTTACCGCCATGGTTGCAGACGACCAGGCCCAGGCATTTTTGAATGACCCTGAACGCCCGGAAGCGGACAAGGTGGCCTTGCTCGCCGCCGCTCCTGTTACTCTGGAACAGTCGGGCTGGCAGGCCTTTCTGACTCTTCTGGTGCATAACGATCGCTGGGCAGCGGCAGCAGAAATTGCCGTCCTCTTCGCTGAGGCTCTGCGCCATGACGAAGGCATTGTCGACGTTCTGGTAACCAGTGCGGTGGCTATGGACGCGCAGCAGAAAAGCTCGGTTCAGGCGGCGCTTGAACAGCGTTTCAGCGGTCGCAAAGTCGCTTTTCGTGAGTCGGTAGATGCCTCGCTGATTGGCGGTCTCGTAATTCATACGGGTGATCTCACCATAGATGCTTCCGTGCGTGGACAAGTGCAGCAACTTGCCCGAACCCTTCGCAGCTAAAGTCTTGAGGAACAAAGTATGCAACAACTGAATCCATCGGAAATCAGTGACCTGATCCGCGCACGCATCGCTGGCTTTGAAGGCCGTGTCGAGACGCGCTCCCAGGGCACTATCATCAGCCTGAGCGACGGTATCCTGCGCATTCACGGTCTGGAAGACGTCATGTATGGCGAGATGCTTGAACTTCCCGGCGGGCGCTATGCGCTGGCCATGAATCTGGAGCAGGACAATGTCGGTGCCGTGGTACTGGGAGAATTCTCCGGCCTTGAAGAAGGTGGCATTGTTAAATGCACCGGCAAGGTCATGCAGGTTCCTATCGGCAAGGAATTACTGGGTCGTGTGGTCAATGCCCTGGGACAGCCCATTGATGGCAAAGGCCCGGTAGATGCCAAGGAATTTGACGTTCTCGAAAAAATCGCGCCCGGCGTGGTGGATCGTCAAAGTGTGGACGAGCCCATGCAGACCGGCGTCAAATCCATTGATTCCATGGTACCGGTGGGACGCGGACAGCGCGAACTGATCATTGGTGACCGCCAGACCGGCAAGACTGCTGTGGCAGTGGATGCCATCATCAACCAGAAAGGCAAGGGTGTTTACTGCATTTACGTTGCGGTGGGCCAGAAGGCTTCAACCGTGGCTGGAGTGGTCCGCAAGCTGGAAGAATACGGCGCCATGGAATACACCACGGTCATCGCCGCCAACGCTTCCGAATCAGCGGCCATGCAGTATCTGGCGCCTTATTCCGGCTGCACAATGGGTGAATTCTTCCGCGATCGCGGCATGGACGCGCTGATTGTGTATGACGATCTGACCAAGCAGGCCTGGGCCTACCGGCAGATTTCCCTGTTGCTGCGGCGTCCTCCGGGTCGCGAAGCGTATCCGGGCGATGTGTTTTACCTGCACTCCCGTTTGCTGGAGCGCGCTGCGCGTGTCAATACGGATTTTGTAGAAAAATTCACCCATGGTGAAGTGAAGGGTAAGACCGGTTCATTGACCGCCCTGCCCATCATTGAAACCCAGGCCGGCGACGTTTCTGCCTTCGTGCCGACCAACGTGATTTCCATCACCGACGGCCAGATTTATCTCGAAACCGATTTGTTCAACTCCGGTATCCGTCCCGCCATTAACGCCGGTTTGTCCGTGTCGCGCGTCGGTGGCGCTGCCCAGACCAAGATCATCAAGAAGTTGGGTGGGGGTATTCGTCTGGATCTGGCGCAGTATCGTGAACTGGCGGCTTTCGCCCAGTTTGCTTCTGATCTGGATGAAATAACCCGCAAACAAATTGAACGGGGCAAACGGGTTACTGAACTGCTGAAACAGGATCAGTTCTCACCCATGTCGGTCGCAGAACAGGCTGTTGCCCTGTTCGCCGCCAGCAGCGGTGCCCTGGATGACGTGGAAGTGGCCAAGGTGCGGCCTTTTGAGAAGGCCTTGCTGGCTTATCTGCACAGCAATAACAAGGATCTGATGGCTGGGCTCGAAGACAAAAAAGAGCTCACCGATGACTTCAAAAAGCAGCTCGACGCGGCAGTCAAGCAGTTCAAGTCCAGTTCGACGTACTAGGAGAGCAGCATGGCCAATGCCAAGGAAATTCGCGGTCAGATCAAGAGCGTAAAAAATACGCGCAAGATCACCCGCGCCATGGAAATGGTGGCTGCAAGCAAGATGCGGCGCGCGCAGGAACGGATGCGCGCTGCCCGGCCCTATGCGGAGAAAATTCGCGAAGTACTGGGCCATCTGGCGCTGGCACACCCGGAGTATGAACATCCTTTGATGCAGGTTCGGCCCGTTAAAAAAGCGGGTTTTCTGGTCATCACTACCGATCGTGGCCTTTGCGGTGCGCTGAATGTCAATGTGCTTCGGCAGGTTGTCCATAAAATGCACGACCTGCACGAACAGGGCGTCAGTTCGGATCTCGCGGTCATGGGGAACAAGGGGCTGGGTTTTTTGCGTCGGCATGGCGCCCATCTGGTCGCTGAACTGAATGGACTGGGCGACAAGCCCAATCTGGCGGACATGATCGGACCCATCAAGGCCATGGCCGATGCTTACGCCAAGGGTGAGGTCGATGTGGTTTATATGGTCTCTTCCCGCTTCGTCAATACCATGCTGCAACGCGCCACTCTGGAGCAGTTGCTACCCGTAGCCAAGCCGGAAGTGCCTGCCGAAAAACCGGCGGAGATGTGGGATTACATTTACGAGCCGGAGGCTCGCCCGGTTCTCGACAAGCTGATGCATCGCTATGTGGAGTCTGTCGTTTATCAGGCGGTCATTGAGCATCTGGCCTGCGAGCAAAGTGCGCGCATGGTGGCCATGAAAAATGCCTCGGACAACGCCAAACGGATGGTGGGCGATCTGCAGTTGGCTTACAACAAGGCCCGTCAGGCAGCCATTACACAGGAAATCGCCGAAATCAGCGCCGGTGCGGCGGCGGTTTGACGATTAAGCACAGCATTTTTGGATTTTTTGAGGGTTAAATCATGAGCGAAGCGGTAGCTAAAGATAATGCCGTCGGCCACATTGTCCAGGTGATCGGACCGGTGATCGATGTCGCCTTTCCTCGCGGGCAGGTCCCGGAGATCATGGAAGCCGTGGTCATCACGGAAAAAAATCTTACCATTGAAATTCAGGCGCAGTTGGGTGACGGCGTGGCACGCGGTATTGCCATGGGCCCCAGCGAAGGTTTGAAGCGGGGTCTGGCGGTTGCCCGTACGGGTGCCCCCATCAGCGTCCCCGTTGGTCACGGTACTTTGGGACGGATCATGGACGTCCTGGGTGATCCTGTCGATGGCAAGGGTCCGGTACAGACGGAAGAGCGCAAGGCCATTCACCGCCCCGCCCCCAGCTTTGATGAACTGGCGGCCAGCACCGAAGTGCTGGAAACCGGTATCAAGGTTATCGATCTGGTCTGTCCTTTCGCCAAGGGCGGCAAGGTCGGTCTCTTCGGTGGTGCAGGTGTTGGTAAAACCGTGCTCATGATGGAACTGATCCGGAATATCGCCATTGAGCATACCGGTTATTCGGTGTTTGCCGGTGTGGGTGAAAGGACCCGCGAAGGTAATGACTTCTATCACGAAATGACCGATTCCGGCGTGCTCGACAAAGTGGCGCTGTGCTATGGCCAGATGAATGAGCCACCCGGCAACCGTTTGCGCGTCGGTCTGACCGGTTTGACCATGGCGGAACATTTCCGTGATGAAGGCCGCGATATTCTGATGTTCATTGATAACATCTTCCGTTACACCCTGGCGGGTACGGAAGTATCCGCTCTGCTCGGGCGTATGCCTTCGGCAGTGGGTTATCAGCCGACGCTGGCTGAAGAAATGGGCAAGTTGCAGGAACGCATCACCTCTACCAAGGTGGGTTCCATCACCTCGGTACAGGCGGTTTATGTGCCTGCTGACGATCTCACCGATCCGTCACCGGCCACGACCTTTGCCCACTTGGACGCAACGGTGGTGTTGTCCCGTCAGATTGCTGAACTGGGTATTTACCCCGCTCTGGATCCTCTGGATTCCTTCAGTCGTCAGTTGGATCCGGCGATTGTCGGTCAGGAACACTATGATGTGGCACGTTCCTGTCAGAAGACCCTGCAGCGCTACAAGGAATTGCAGGACATTATCGCCATTCTGGGTATGGATGAACTTTCCGAAGATGACAAGTTACTGGTCTCACGAGCCCGTAAAATTCAGCGCTTCCTGTCCCAGCCCTTCTTCGTGGCAGAAGTATTCACGGGTAGCCCCGGTACCTATGCTTCACTGAAAGATACCATTCGCGGGTTCAAAGCCATTGTTGCCGGTGAATATGATCATCTGCCGGAACAGGCTTTTTACATGGTAGGTACTATTGATGAAGCGATTGCCAAGGCGCAAAAGCTGCAGCAGGGATAAGGTATGGCCATGACCATTGATGTGCGGGTCGTCAGTGCTGAAGGGAGTATTTACGAAGGCGTTGCCACCATGGTGGTAGCCCCCGGTGAAATGGGTGAGTTGGGTATTTTGCCGCGCCACGCTCCCTTGCTGACCGGATTACGTCCCGGCGAGTTACGGATTATCAACGGTGAAAACACCGAATATTTGTTCGTAAACGGCGGCATGCTCGAAATCCAGCCGGACGTGGTCACGGTTCTGGCAGATTCAGCAGAACGGGCTACGGATATTGACGAAGCCAAGGCGCTTGCTGCCAAACAGGCGGCTGAGGCGCGTCTGGCCGGTAATCTGGATCAGATGGATTATGCTGCAGCTCAGGGTGAACTATTGGCTCAGATTGCCCGTTTGAAAGCCGTTCAGCGCTTGCGCGAGCAAGGCCTGCTGCGCTAGTTTCGAAAGCAGCGATGCTCCTGTCTTTGGGCAGGTTTCATAAACCCCGGTCGCTCATGGTGACTGGGGTTTGTGCGTTTTGAGGAAGAGATCATGGATCAGGTGATTACCGATATTGTCGTGTTGGCGGCCGGTCAGGGTACCCGCATGCGTTCTGCCCGGCCCAAAGTGTTGCAGGCTTTGGGCGGCAAGCCTTTACTGGAGCATGTGCTGGATACGGCGCAGGCCTTGCAACCGCGACACTTGCATGTGGTGATTGGCAATGGCGCTGAGCTTGTTCAAGAGCATTTCAGTCAGTGGCCCGTGCAGTGGTGGCATCAGCAGGAGCAACGTGGCACCGGCGATGCCCTGAAAGCGGCTTTACCCGGTCTGCGGGGTGCTGACCGGGTACTAGTGCTGTATGGGGATGTTCCCTTG